>CAZWME010000395.1:0-5472 GCA_964634515.1 uncultured Pirellulales bacterium
GGCTTTCTTCTTGACAATGGGGTCAGCAAACAGATTTGGAATTCCTAGGGATATATTTCGGATCACGCCGCGTACAATCTTGGCGCTCTCAATCACCTCTTTGGCGAGAGCGGCGTGATTTGCTTCCGCAAAGCTTACAATGTGTATAATATGTGGATTAAAGGCCATCATCATCGCAGTTATCATACCTAGCTGGCCTTTGGCCACATCTGTATCAATTGAGAAATGCGCCAAACCAGCTCTGACCTGGCGATAGGTGCAAAACCTCTTGTCCTCCTGCGATGCCACCAGAATGTTCTGGGCTGCAATCTTGGCAATATCGTGAGGAGCAGAAGTAAAACTTGGACTATTAAACATATACTGAGAAAAATATTGTTTTATGCCCATTTTCTTTGCAACATAAGCTGCGATATAACTCATTGCTACGGCAACAACATCGGGTGCATCACGCAAAGACCATTGGTGAGACTCATTGATTTCGACAGGTTTGTCAACCTGCGCGTACCACTTTATAACCGACATGTTTTCCTTTATTGCCTTGGCGAGAGGTCGTTTGGAACGGCCATCTAGTTCGCTGTACCAGCACAGAGGGATAGCACCCCAAGCATTGTCAATAGTGCGGACACTTAGCTGAGCCCATTTCAATAAATCCTGCGTCCCCGAATAAACTCGCAAGTATGGTCGATTACCGCACTGCCGAGCATGGTGAAGTTCGATCAAATCCGCTTCGTTTCGAATCGGGGCGCCACCTGCCCCGTCAAGCTTCGGATCATGCTCATCAGGCCTAAACATAAACTCCTGGGCGTTTTGGTCAGGTGCAATTGATATTATATCAAGAACCTCTGCGCCGGAAATTCTGCGGACACCTTCAATAGTATCCTTCATCGAAGGCAGTCCGAAATGGTGCCGCAGTAATGGCATTCTAAGCTCCCGCTCATTCATAATCGGCAGATTATTTACGACGAATTGGATTGACGGACGTTCCTGAGTCGCTAAAGCTCTCTCTGATGGCAGGTCGCCGCCGCGCAGCCACTCTAATACGGCCAGAATCTGGTCTATTCTTTCTTCACCAACAAAGTAGTAATGAAACATGTGGAACTCCTTGGCTACCGCTACAGTCTCGGACGTCCCTCCAAACAGCAGCTTTCCTCTATAATCAAGACCTTCGAGGGCAGCCTTTAGCTTCTTCAAAACGCTTCTGCAGCTCTTGGGAGTTAGTCGGTAGCTTAAGCACACGGCATGAGGATGGATCGCCTTTATCTGTTTTACAATGATTTCAGGCTGGATTGCTGCACCTAGCAATACTGTGTTAAAATCGTGCCTGTCTGCAAAGCTAAGAAAATTGGCTACGCCTGCTATATGAGCGCAATTATCTATGCTGCAGCCCATTAATGTCAGACGCTTGCGTAGTTCAGCCATTTTGCTTCCTGAAAACAAATAGTGTATTTTTATCGAATGACCTGTTCCGTTATCCGCGAATCAGGCATCGTCTCCGTTTTCGCAATAAGGTTCTATTTGCTTGATGAGTTTTGCAGGAACACCACCAATAAGACAATTGTCCGAAAAGCTTTTTGTTACAACGGCACCTGCCCCTACTATTACATGCTCACCAAGTTGCACCCCAGGCAAAATGATACAATTCGCACCTAACCAGCAATTATCACCTATTTTAATAGGGGGCATTTTTGTATGTTTCTTGTAGTCGCAAAAATCATGATTAGCAGCAATTATTTTAACACCTGGCGAAATGGTGACATTGTCTCCGAAAAAAATACCATTAATAGCCTGTATATAGCAGCCGGGGCTCCTGCCTGGAGCAGAATATATACCAACCTTTATGCGCTCTGGACAAGCAACTTGGGATGTAAAGTGGACCGGCCATCTGCAATGACGAGAGTTGTGCAGGTTGATAAGCCTCTGAGGAAAAACATATTCCCAAAACGATATCCTGCTGTGTAACTTACACGAAGGATAAAAAAGGAACATCAACAGCTTAGAGTAACCTGCTGATATCTTCTTGTATATTGCTTTAACGCTTTCAAGCATGTTCACAATCACCACCCGATGACAAGCGTCGAATAATCTCATCAACGTTTGAATCTGCCAGCCCAAGTCGCTGCAAAGTTCGCCCATTGGCCCGAAAATCAAAGTCCAAGAATTCTGTGGCAAAATCGATTACTTTGGGGATAATTACCATATCAGCTCCGACGAGCTGTCCCAAAGATTCAAAAGGGACAAGGCCATAAGGAATATCCTCGAAGATGTAGCGGTGCTGCAGAGACCTTGGAGCATCAATCGCCTTGTAAGAGATATTATTCTGAATACACTCAAACAAACTATTGCCACAAATCCGATAGCTCCTCTGCATCCATTCAACAGCGGATTCGAGTTTTACGCCGAGTCGCATGGCAATAGCTAGGCGTTCGCGATCTAGCTTCTGCAAGTAGTTGGCGATCGTTGGCGTTATGCCGTCGTAGTAATATTTAAAATCCACCTTCTTGTTTTCGATCCAGCCGGTGTTGAGGATAACCGGAAGACAGTGGAGAACAGGCCCAACATTTCCCAGGGAAGTCTGGACCAGATTGTCAGCCAACAAGTAATGCTCTTGAAGACACGATGGCAACTGCTCTAATGCTTTCGTCGTATCGGATCTACTGCGAGCGGATACGAGTACATCTTTCTTGAGCGAAAATATATCGACGGAATCTACACTAGACTTACGGCAAGTGTATACGATCGTTTGAGTTTCCGCAACAAGCGGCATGACCGGAGCATGATGCTCGGAGAGAGTGTACTCTACCTCAATCACTCCAAAGGTCCTTCCTGGATTTAGAATGATAGTCTTCTGATCGGTTAGATACTTGGCGATTCTCGACGCGAGCTCCCGGTGGGCATTCGCGGGGGTTGCAGCAAGAATCAGACTCACGCCAGTTAGGGCTTCTCCAAGATCACTAGTCACTAGTTCTAGGGTAGCTTCTCCAGAGATTGCGCCCCTGCAATGAATGACCTTTGTTTTTCGAAGACGTTCAATATTCTCCGACATTCGGTTCCATAATCGAACCGAATGCCCTTCTAATGCAAGGTGAGCGCACATTGCCAAGCCTGAGTTTCCAGCCCCAAGGACGGCTATTTTCTGCATAATCTCCTCCCCAGCCTTGCCAAGAAACTTCGCATGAATCGGTATGTCCAAATACCCCAAACTCTGGGATCTTTCCACCAGAATGGCTCGATGATCCAATTGGCAGACTTCAAGCTTTTCAGGTACTGTCCTAATGAGAGTTTGCCTTGTCGGAATAGTCTGATACTGGCGTGGAAGTCATTCGCCGGGTCCCACCATAAAACTCGGGACGCAGACCTGCACCGACAAGCATCTGACTGCGGGTTACTAATGCCCAATGCACACTCGTACAGGGTATAGGGCAGATTCAATCCACAACGCAGAGCGTGCGAGTTGGACAAAGTGATTCGGCCGTTGACCTCCATCAGTTTCAACGAACCAGTACGTTGGTCAATCTTGAACTCGCTGTTGAAGTATCCGTAGTAACTAAAATGAGTCATGAGCTTTGTGCTGTCCTCAAGCAAACGTCTGGAATAATACGTCTCCATGAGTGTACAGCCCAAAAACTGATTGGAAGAACGTACTTTGCGATTCATGAATACCTGTATCGGTCGCCCTTTTTGATCGGCCACTGCCATCAAGTTGACAAGAAATTCTTCACCTCCTGGAATATATTCAGACAATAACAAATGACCCAAGAATTCCTTGTACTTCAAATACGCCTTCATCACCTCATCCTTGTTGTGAGCGATAATACCTTTGGTGCCGAATTCTTTCAGAAATATCGCAGACTCTTCTGACCGAAGTAAAACCGGAAATGGTATATCCAGATCAGACAATACCCGCCCAAGCTCATCTCTTGAACGCACATAGCGCGTCTTAGGAAAGTCAACCCCTATCTCTGCACATTCTTGGTAGGTGATATGCTTTTTACGAATCTTTGATACTATGTCCCACCCATGAAAGGTACATCTAAAGCCTTCAGGAAGTCGCGACTTGTTTTTGGATAATGCATCCAGATAATCATCAGCCCCCGCAACAATGACTACAGCTTCTGTTCCTATCTGCTTGGCCACCTTTTTCAACCCATCGAGAAAACCGTCTTCGGACGGGTCTAGGATAAACACTTTATTGACAAAACGAGAGTACGAAGGAAGACTATTTTTAATATGACAAACCAAATAGATCGGAATATGGTTGATGGCTAGCCCCCGAATAGCACCGTATGCAGCAATATTGCTGCCAAAAAGCAGAACAGGCATTTTATTTGTTATACTCATTTAGGTAGTACCCTACTCTTTATCGAATGCAAAACATCCTTTAACTCAATAAATTTGAAACGATCAAACAATACCAGCGTAGCAATAGCATAAGATGTCCCCAAAATAGCGAGGCTCAGGACGTCTCCCAAGGGCCTCACTAATGGAGCTAATAAAAGAACTACACCAGCGCCTGCTGAAACAATTATTATCTTTGTTAATAAGCTAATAGGCATTACAATTCGCATTTCTATTTTTAGTATTCTTGAAATAAAGAAAATGTTAAGTGGCAAAGAGAAAATATACGAAAGTATAACTGTGGACATTGCCGCACCGATACTCCCTAATATGGTAATAAGAACAATACTTAAAAATAGATTTAGTACAAGTCCACCTATCGAACGATAAAGTATTAACTTACTTCTCCCGGCAGCCATAATTATTGCACCATATTGAGTTATGCGAATCGGCAATTCTAAGACATAAATCCTGAATGGATGTACGCTTTCTACATACTTGACCGAAAAAAGTGCTCGTATTAATTCGGGGGCCATTAGAAACAGAAAAATCATAATCGGAAAAATCAAAAGAGCGCACTTTACCATAGCCCTGTGCCACAAGTTGAGAATCTCTCTATGCTCCCCACGCTTATACATCGTTGCGAATTCTGGCAACAAAATTGACATCACCGAGCCGGTAATTATTCCAATCAGGGGTATCTCAATGGCTCCGTTCACATATACAGCAAAGCTTTCAGGCGTGCACATAGATGAGACCACCACCTTGTCCAAGTTTTTTGAGATAGTTCCAATCATTCCAGCTAAACCTAAAGGAGCAGCGTATTTGAGCTGAGACAACATACTATTTGTAATTGGCATCAACGAACCAACGTTACAGGCAGCAAACATCAATTTCAACGCCGGCAACAACACTATCCCCGCCCCAACAACTGTACCGACAACAGCCGCAGTAGGAGTCCGCCAAATTAAGACAGCGGTTAAAACTGCGCCAAGCATAAACAAGCGGCTTAGTACATTAAAAACGGCAACTTGTTTTACTCTATTACGAGCTATAAGACAGGCTCCAAGTGCTGAAGCCGGCAGCATAAACAAAGAATAAGGAGCCAGTATAAGCAGCGTACGGGCTATGTCCGGA
>CAZWME010000396.1:0-3948 GCA_964634515.1 uncultured Pirellulales bacterium
AGGTCCCGGGGAGCTGGCCGGGAATCACCGATTATATGCAGAAAGACTGCCAGAGAGTTTATGACCATCCGAGCTGGAAGGGGCGAAATCTGCGCAGCATTACAATGGCCTGGTATCAGCGGGAGATTACCGTTCCCCGGGCATGGGCAGGCCGGCGTATCGCTGTCCATGCGGAGTATCTGAACTCCTACGCAACTGTCTATTTGGATGGTCGGGACATCGGAGACATCGTCTTTCCGGGCGGTGAACTTGACATCACAGCCATCTGCCGGCCGGGCACTAAGCATGTTCTCAGCATGTTCGTTGTCGCTATGCCGCTAAAAGGCGTAATGCTCTCATACAGCGACACCGCCTCGGCCAAAGAGGTCAAGGGTACGGTGGCGCGCCGCGGTCTGTGCGGTGACGTGTACCTTGTCAGCACGACTATGGGCGCTCGCATCTCCGATGTGAAGGTGGACACATCGGTGCGCAAGGCTGAAATCAGATTCGACGCCGGGCTGGACGGCATAGACGCTGATACACAATACACTCTTCGCGCACAAATCACAGACAATGGCAAAAGCGTCCGGCAGTTCACGAGCAAAACCTTTAAGGGGAGCGACCTACGGGATGGCCGCATCGCATTTACCGAAAACTGGAAGACCGGGAAACTCTGGGACATCCATACACCACAGAACACGTACCGCCTCGATCTTTCGCTGCTGGAGGCTGGCGGCAATGTGCTGGATGCCGGCTATCCGGTGCGCTTCGGGTCTCGCGAGTTATGGATCGACGGCCACGACTTCTTCCTTAACGGTACACGGATATTCCTATCGTCCGTTCCGCTGGATAATGCCCAGATCGGGGCCGCGCAGGCGAACTACGGGGCGGCCCGTGAGAGCATGGAACGGCTCAAGAGCTTCGGGATAAACTTCGTCTATACTCACAACTACGGCTGCCAGCCAGGCTCACATTTGAGCTTCGAGGAGATACTGAAGGCAGCAGATGACGTTGGGATGCTCGTGGCCCTATCCCAGCCGCATTTCTCCCATTATGACTGGGAAGAACCAGACGCTGACGAGACAAACGGCTATGCACGTCACGCAGAGTTCTACGTGCGGGTTGCTCAGAACCATCCGTCGGTCGTATTCTATTCCATGAGCCATAACGCAACAGGATACAGCGAGGACATGAATCCGGACATGATAGATGGAATCCAGAACCCTCGCGACACGTGGGCATTGAGGAACTCCAAACGCGCTATGCGAGCCGAAGCAATAGTCAGTGGCCTTGACTCAGGGCGCATCGTCTATCACCATGCATCGGGAAATCTTGGCCCAATGCACACGAGCAACTTCTACGCGAACTTCGCCCCTGTTCAGGAGATGTGCGACTGGTTCGAACGCTGGGCGACCGTGGGTGTTAAGCCGGTTTTCACGTGCGAATACAGTGTGCCGTTTCCCTGGGACTGGACGATGTACAGGGGATGGTACAAAGGCGAGCGCTCCTTCGGAAGTGCAAAGGTGCCGTGGGAGTTCTGTCTTGCCGAGTGGAATTCGCAGTTCCTGGGAGACCGGGCCTTTCAAATCAGCGAGATGGAGAAAACTAACCTGCGCTGGGAGGCAAAGCAGTTCCGGGCCGGCAGGCTCTGGAACCGATGGGACTATCCACATGCGGTAGGTTCGAATATTTTTACCGAACGGTATCCCGTATATGCAAAGTACTTCACTGACAACTGGCGTGCTTTTCGCACGTGGGGGGTTTCGGCAAATTCCCCCTGGTCCCACGGACATTACTGGCGGTTGCGCGACGGCGTTGACAAGAGCCGCAGGGATTTCCGTGTGGACTGGGAACACCTCCAGCGGCCGGGCTTCAGCCCGGATTATATAAATCAGCGATACGAGCGGGTGGACCTGGCCTTCGAGCATTCGGACTGGATTCCCACGGTTGCAGCTCAGGCTCTGATACGTCATAACCAGCCGCTGTTAGGTTATATCGGCGGCAAACCAGCGGCCTTCACGAGTAAGGACCATAACTTCATGCCGGGCGAGATGGTTGAAAAACAGCTCATCATCATTAACAACTGCCGCGAAACTGTGAGGGTGAATTGCGAGTGGTCATTCGGCCTGCCCAAAGCAGTCACCGGCAAAAAACAAGTTACATTGCCGACGGGACAGCAGCAGCGTTTTGCCCTGCGTTTCAAACTTCCGGCTGGCCTGGCCCCCGGCAAATATGAACTCAGCGCGACTTTTAAGTTCGACAACGGTCAGACTCAAACTGATTCCTTCTATGTTGATGTAATGCCGCAAGCAAAAGCCCCAAAGGTGGACGGGAAGATTGCGCTGTTCGACCCAAAGGGACAGACCGGCAAACTATTGAACGGGATGGGGATACGATACCGGCCAGTAGAAGCAAACGCCGATTTGTCGGCATACGATATACTCATCGTCGGTAAGTCTGCCCTGACTGTAGAGAGCCCGGCGCCGGATATCACACGATTGTGTAAAGGACTCAAGGTGATTATTTTCGAGCAGTCGTCGGATGTTCTGGAAAAGCGGTTCGGATTCCGCGTAGCTGAGTATGGTCTGCGGCAGATCTTTAAGCGGGTGTCCAATCATCCGCTTTTGAGAGGGATAGAAGCAGAGCACTTGCGCGACTGGCGCGGCGAGGCGACTATCCTGCCTGCGCGTCTCGAGTACGAAATGCGGTCCCGTTACGGCCCAACGGTCAAGTGGTGCGACATCCCAGTAACTCGTCTTTGGCGGTGCGGCAATCGGGGAAATGTTGCCTCGGTTCTCATTGAAAAGCCCGCGCGAGGTGATTTCCTGCCGATTCTCGACAGTGGCTACAGCCTCCAGTACAGCCCGCTGATGGAGTACCGAGAAGGCAAGGGAATGGTGCTGTTCTGCCAGATAGATGTAACCGGGCGTACAGAAGATGAGCCGGCGGGGCAGACGCTTGCCCGAAACATGCTTAATTACGTATCGGCCTGGCAACCGGCACCGAAGAGGAAGGTCGTTTATGTCGGTGAACCTGCCGGGAGACAGCACTTCGAATCCGCTGGTGTATCTCTTGCTTCTTATGATAAGAGGAACCTGTCCGCTGACCAAGTCATTGTCGTTGGACCAGGCGGGGGACAGAAACTTTCAGGAGATGCCGCAGTCATAGCAGACTGGCTGAAGAAAGGTGGAAATTTGCTGGCGATTGGGCTCGACGAGCAGGAAGCGAATTCATTTTTGCCGATTAAGGTCAGCATGAAGGAACAGGAACACATAGCGGCGTATTTCGAACCGTCTGGTTTCAGCTCACTTGCGACAGGAGTCGGGCCGGCGGATGTGCACAGTCGTGAGCCACGGAAACTGCCTCTTGTTTCGGCGGGAGCTACAATCATCGGCGACGGCGCTTTGGCAACAGCAAAAAATCTGAACGTTGTCTTCTGCCAGCTCGCGCCATGGCAGTTTGACAACAAGCAGCCGCAAAATATAAAGAGAACTTTCAGACGAACGAGTTACCTCGTCAGTCGCCTGTTGGCCAATATGGGAGCAACCGGGTCAACGTCGATTCCGGAGCATTTCCACAAACCTGTGGAAACGTCCAAAGCCAACGAAAAGCGGTGGCTGGATGGTCTATATTTGGATGTGCCGGAAGAGTGGGACGACCCGTATCGATTCTTCCGCTGGTAGTGATAAATGTATAGCTTATGGTGACATTGGCCGGGCTAACAATTAGGAAAGGAACATCATCGTGCGTATCAAACCATACTTACTATTTCTTGCCTGCTTTCTTATGGTGGGCTATTCGTGTTGTCGAATAAGCCCACCTACAGTCTCCAACCCGGCAGCCGCAGCAGGGACACCGGAAGGATTCGTGCCTTTATTTAACGGAATCAACATGGATGGCTGGAATGTGCGGCAGGCTGAGAACAGAGATTGGCAAGTTGTCGAGGGAGTTATCGATTGTGATCCCCAT
>CAZWME010000396.1:3958-5468 GCA_964634515.1 uncultured Pirellulales bacterium
GACTTCGAGCTGTTAGTGGACTGGCGGATCAAAGAGAGCCCCTACATCAATCGAACCGCCAAGATTATTCTTCCAGATGGGACGTATAAGAAGGATGATTCCGGAAAAGAATTGCTGTTTGAAGTTCCGAATACGGATTCGGGGATTTTTCTCCGGGGGCGGCACAAGTCTCAGGTGAATATCTGGTGCTGGCCGGTTGGTTCAGGTGAGGTGTGGGGGTATCGTACCGACCCGGCGTTTTCACCCGAGGTCCACGCCGGGGTGACACCTAAGGTCAGGGCGGACAGGCCGATTGGTCAATGGAACACATTCCATATCATAATGAAGGGGGGCCGCCTGACAGTAAGGCTCAATGGAAAGCTTGTCCTCGACAATGCTCAGTTGCCCGGCATTCCGGCTCAAGGATCAATTGCGCTGCAGCATCATGGCGAGCGGAAGGACGGAGAATGGGGAGCCTCCTTTCTCCAGTTCCGCAACATTTTCATCAAAGAGCTGACCACGGGCCCCTGATGTGTAAGACGATAAATGCTACAGACTAATCCATGTTTGTCGGACTATTCTGCGTATTCCTTTGAATGCTGCCGCTGTTATAATAAATCATTCCGTCAAGGCAATTGTCTTTTCTACGGCCTGTATTAGCTGAACCGGCCCCAGCAGACCCGATTGTCGCAAGGGGATGTTTTTCCATGCTATTCCGGGTGTTCCGGAATAAGTTATATTCGTTCTGCAAAAACGCTGGTCGGGCGGCAGCTTTGCGTCACCAACGAGGCGGTTGGCCCAGGTGTTTGTGATTTCAATTTCGAGTTTGTTTTGGCCGGCCCTGGCAGCTTCGGTGATTTCAATGCGATAAGGCGGCTTCCAGAGAATACCTAACGACCGGCCGTTTAGGGTGACTTCTCCGAGAGACCAGAGATTGCCGAGGTCGAGATAAATCTTTTTGTCTTTTTTGAACCACTGCCGAGGAATTCGAAAATTCTTTTTATAAACGGCAGTGCCCGAAAAATTACGAATGCCGAGATTTTCATGCTCGGTCCAGGACTTCAGCTCCGCGAATGTCGCTGAGTCCGGCGCTCCCCAGCCAGCGGGAAAATAAACCTTCCAGGAATCGGTTAATTGAATTGGGGATGGAACCCGGTCTATTTCGACTTCGATAGTTTGCCCGTTCAAGGTATTCATTTTGTAAGAACCGTTTTCAAAAGCGGTAAGGCGGACTTTTCTTTCAGTAACTGTTGTTGCATTGATTCCGGGGTCCAGAGAAACAAGATGAGGCTGGCTCATCGGCTTGCAAAAGACAACGAAGATAGAACCGGAAGGACCAAGCTGCAATGGAACACGTATGCCTTCGGGTGTTTGCTCGTAAACAGGCTGGTTTAGGATAGCTCCCGTATCGGGCATCCAAATTTCGGGTGCCCTAACGAAGACCCTGAAATAGGCATTGACGAATTCCCGGCGCATTTTCCTGTTGCGAATAAAATATATGTCTGCTTGCGGAGTTTGCCGGTGTATGAAA
>CAZWME010000397.1:0-5467 GCA_964634515.1 uncultured Pirellulales bacterium
GCAATCGTCTCCGGCTTTTGGTGTAATCACTAACTAAATTCTTCTTTGTAGTCTCCGATAGCTTACGTACAGAGAGTTCTTGCTGTGTTTCTTTAATTTCGAATAACGCATTCAAAAAATCACTGCCCCATCTCAAAACGTTATAGCGTCTAAGCCTTTCCTGCATTAACCTGTTGCGATCCATTTGCTCTAACAGGGGCATATCGAGGGCTTTCTTGATGGCCTGTATTATTGCTCCTTTATTATTTGCATTGACTACCAAAGCTTCTCCAAACTCTCGTGCCGCACCGGTCATTTCACTGATAATCAAAACACCTTTGCCCTCAGTTTTAGTTGCTATAAACTCTTTCGCTATTAAGTTCATCCCGTCCCTCAGGGGTGTTACTAAAGCCACATCAGCAACGTTGTACAATGCTGTAATCCTTCTGAAGGGCAGTGAACGGTAAAGATACCAGACAGGCACCCAACCCATTGTTCCATGCGCTCCGTTGATCCTTCCCACAAGTTGTTCGAGCCTGTTCCTTAGCATCTTATAGTCCTCAACGCCTGTGCGAGATGGGACCGCTACCATAATTAATGTCACTTTTTCCTTATATTTGGGATTTTCAGACAAGAATAAATCGAAAGCCTCTAATCGCTGGATAATACCCTTAGTGTAGTCCAGCCTGTCTATGGATATGATGATTTTGCGCTTTCCTACTTCCTTAAGTATTTTGTCCACTTCCTTCCTAACACCGGCTTTATTGATGGCCTGGGAATATTTTTCGTAATCAATCCCCATAGGAAAAGCGTCGACCTTGATAACACGGTTGCCCATGCTGACTTTGCCCAGTGTATGTTCAAGACCCATTACTCTACAGACGTTGCTGAGAAAGTGCCGAACATAGTCATAGGTGTGGAATCCTATTAGGTCAGCTCCCAGCAGACCGTTCAGGATTTCTTCTCGCCAGGGCAGGAGTCGGAACAACTCGGATGAGGGCCACGGTATGTGCAGAAAAAAGCCTATTTCCAGATCTGGGAATTTCTCTCTAAGAAGTTGCGGTAGCAGCATTAATTGATAATCGTGCACCCAGATATAATCACCTGTTTTGGCTATTTTCATTACTTCATCACAAAAGATTTCATTCACCTGTTCATATGTCTTCCAGAAGTGTTCCTCATATATAGTACGCATTGGAAAGTAATGAAAAAGAGGCCAAATTGTCTTGTTACAAAATCCCAAATAATAATGGTCGATTTGTTTTCTCGAAAGAAATACCGGCTGGCAATTTTCAGCAGCCAGTCTTTCTCTGATTAGCTCCTTATCTTCGATGGCCAGCTTTTCATTAGTTATTCCGGGCCATCCTATCCAGAGTTGCTCGTAGGACTCGGGCAGTGAAGACAAACCCGTAGCAAGCCCTCCCGGACTGGGGCGGAAATGAAAATTCCCTGTTCTTTTTATTATGTTGAACGGTAATCTGTTTGCAACGATAAGTAATCTGCTCATAAATTTTCTTTTTATAGTATTATCGGCGGTATGGCGATACTTGAGATTGAAAAATTAAGTTCGTTGAAATTCCGTGAACTGCTTTTATTCTTTTTGAAAGACAGCATAATTATATATCAACTATAACAACCATACGTAGAATCACAAGATTAAAAAGTGTAAAATACAGTTATGCAGATAAAGTTTTCGATAAATGTATTTTTCAAAAAACAGGACCTTATAGTACTGTTGTGATTTTTGTTTTTTAATGGCTGCAAATTAGATTTAGCGATAAAATATTATCCGTACAATGTATGACATAAGATATACGAAACACTGACAAGTGAGTTGAGAAGGAGTAAACGAATTTGGCATTGGAAAACATCACAAAGAAATCACTTCGATTAGCTTTGATTGCATCGGAACATACGGTATCCGAATACTCTATATTTTTAGAGCATCTGTTGGTCGGCCTGGCTGATGAGTCGATACCGGTGGCTTTGATTTGTCCGCCTGGTTGTGATATGGATTCTATGTTTACCGGCGCCGCTGAGATTATAAAATACCCTGTTTTCGAGCTGCCACTGACCGAACATTTGAATAGAAGGCTGCTTATTGAAAGGCTTGCAAAATTCAAACCTACCGTTTTGCACTGCTTAAGCGAGAGCAGGGCACTGCTTACGAGGCGATTAACTCGTCGATTGGATTTGCCTTATGTTTTGACGGTAAATTCCCTCGCGAAACAGTTGGTTCAGTTTTCTGTTTCGCCGAGGCGTTGTGCAAAAATCATTACCCCGGCAAAAAGTATCGCTTCTGATATTGCCGAAGCCTATCCTCGCTTTGTTGATAGAATTGAGCAGATAAATACAGGCACTTTTGTGGCCGAAGACAACAGATGTTTTTCTGATTCTTCCCGCTGTTCAACTATTGTGATGACTCAATCTTTGGATAATGTGGACAGCATAGAGAATTTATTTACTGCGATCAGACATCTTATGATTGACGGATATGAATTTATGATGATTGTAACAGGCAACGGACGGGGCGAAGGACAATTGCGGAAATTGCTGGCTGCGCTCGGTCTCTTGCAGACTGTTACTATTGTTCCGAGATTAAAGCCCTGGCGGTCGCTCCTTGGAGCAGGTGATATTTTCGTACAGCCGCAGCCTGACTATGCCTTTAATCCTTTGTTATTGGAGGCGATGAGTGTCGGTTCTGCTGTCGCGACTTGTAAGGGCGGCGTGGATGATTTGATTATCGAAGATCAAACCGCTGTAATCTTTGATCCGAATGATGAGCTTAGTATAGTCAGTACACTTCAACGTTTGTTAAACAAACGTGATTTTGCACGTAAAATCGCCAAAACGTCACAGCAGTATTTAAAAGACAATCACACCGTCAGCAAGATGATTTCAGCAACACTCCAGACCTATGAGCAGGCTCAGCATTGGATGAAAAGTTGAATGCGAATATTTCGTGTTGCTTTTCTGCTTTTGTTGTTTTTTTTGTAACGAAACCGCCATTTTTACATCTATATAGTATAGTTGTCGTCATAGCACAGCCGGTGTTTATGAATAAAGCCGTATTTTTTTATCGAAAGGTGCGGATTATGAACAGGTTTTCAAGTCAAGTTTGTGTTTTAATTTGTTTTTTCCTATCGATGGTCGCAGTAGGTCAAAATTCAAACCAAAAGGTTAATTACACCGTTAAGGTTGTGGATATCAACGGTAGTCCCATTGTTGGCGCTGAGGTTGCAGTTCTTGAAGTGATCTTTGATTACTCTGATGGACAGAAGCGCATGGAATTGATAGAGAAGAAAAAGACCGATTCTGACGGTACCACAGTATTGAATCTGGATTTTAGCCGGCATACAGGTGCATGTATTGTCGCCCGGAAAAAGTCTTTTGCGTTTACCTGGAACCGTCTGGATAACAATGCTTTGCCTGTAGATGGCTCGGTGCTTACAATGTTGCTGGATAAGGCCTGTGTATTGGCCGGAATTGTTGTGGACGAGTTGGGTAAGCCCATTGCCGGAGCTCGAGTAAGGGCAGAGTTCGATTCGAGCTATCTGGACAATGAGCATCGTATCAATGCACCTGAAGATTGGTTCACTGTAGAGACGGATAACATAGGTCGTTTTTATTTCAACAATGTGCCTCCCGACGGCAGTGCAGACTTTCTCGTTACAGCCACCGGAAAAGCGAATGTTTACACATTTATGGCCTCGGATAGTATGCCGGGCTATCGTTATGCGACCGGTCAGACTGATATTCGTATCGTCTTACCTGATGAGGCGAAGATTCAGGGCTGGGTGGTTGATTCTGTTGGCAAGCCGGTTGCGGGAGTAAGGTTACTATCAAGGCCTGACAAAGGAGTTGCAAACTATTATTGCACTAACCGAACCGTTTCGGGAGAGGATGGACGGTTCCTTTTTGAGAATGTGACCACTGACACGTATTCTCTACAAGTGGTTGCCCCACAAGATACGATGGCCCAGTGGGTGGGCAAAGATGTCAAGGTCTTCGCTAAAGCAGGTCAAACCACCGATGGAGTTGTCGTCAGATTGAGCAAGGGGGGGCTTGTCGAAGTGGTCGTTCGTGACGCGGCCACAAAACAACTGGCTGAGGATGTCTATGTGTCCCTGTGGCAAAAAGCCGGATTCGGAAAGCACCCTTGCTTCTATCAAGGTATCAGGACCGACCGTAATGGGCGTGTAAGTTTTCTAGCTCCACTCGGACAATCCTACGTAATGGCTGGAGGTGGGGAATATTCACGCTTTGATGGCAAGGTCGTAGTTAAAACCAGACCATCTCGTATGAGGATCCTGGTGTACCATAATCCGGAGTTTTCCGGTACTGTGCGGGACCAATCCGGTCGAGTCGTATCCGGTGCAACGGTTGCGGTCGTACCACACGGTAATGCAGCTCGTACAGGTGCTAATGGTAAGTTTTATATTAGCTGGCGAGTAGTGAGCAAGCAGGCTTATCTTTTCGCACGAGATGAAAGACGCAACTTGGCCGCAGCGGTCGAAATCAAAGACCGGACGAGACCGATGAACATTGTTCTTAAGCCGGCTTTGACGGTGGCCGGGCGAATAACCGACCCAAACGGCCTTCCGATTCCAGTAGCGAGAATTCAGTTCGTTGCCAATCTCGCAGGTTGGCTGGCGTATGTTGGAGAAGAGATAGTTACTGACACAAAAGGACGTTACGAAATACCGGCTGTTCCGCTATTGCAGAAAGATGATATCTATCGTATTAACGTTAATGCTGCGGGCTACTGTCCGTTGCGGTTTGAGCAGGTCTTGCTAACCAAAACCTCCACAAATCGAATCGATTTGAGTCCCTTTGTTTTGCAGCCATTGAATATGTCTGTTTCAGGCATTGTTGTGGATGCTGACGGCAAGCCCATGCCTAACAAAGCTGTCCACTTACAGGGCATAGCGGGAGGTCAAGAGCAGCCGCGCAAGAATACAATAACCAAAACCGATGGCCGGTTTTCATTCAGTCGAATATCCAAGGGATCTCTGCGGCTTCAGGCTGGATGGGCAAGTGACGACGATGAGGGTTTTATTAATGCACAGGCCGGGGATAAAGATGTAAAAATTGTCCTCGGACAGAACCGTGTGCATACCAACAGATTCTCGTTGGTTGGTAAGCCTTTACCAGAGATGGGACAGTTTGGCCTGAAGTCTACTTCGAACGCCGCTGGTAAGAAGATTCTCATTTGTTTCTGGAATATGTACCAGCGGCCATCCTGCAATTGTGTGCAACAGCTAAGTAAAAGAGCAAAGCTATTGGCCGGCAAAGGTATTTATGTAGTTTTGGTACACGCTGGGCAGATTATTGAATCGATCCTTAACGACTGGCTCACGAAAAACGGAGTCGCAATTCCATCTGGAAAATTTGATGGAAATATAGATGTACTTGGGCGCACCTGGGCTGTGCAGTCGCTGCCATGGATTATTCTGGCAGACCATAAACACATTGTTACAGCGGAGGG
>CAZWME010000398.1:0-5450 GCA_964634515.1 uncultured Pirellulales bacterium
ATTTTCGATCTCGTTGTAGCGTGCCTCGATTTCGTCGAGTTTTGCCGGTAAACTATCTTTCTTCTCAGCCATAAATACGTATCTCGCGAATCGTCTCTCGTTTAAAGAAATTTACCCCGCACCAATTGAGCATAGGCTCACGCCTAATTGGTGTGGGGTAACTTGTAGAAGGAGCTATTGCTGTTGGTCTTTTTTAGTCTTCTTGATGTAGCTTGTGCCGTATTTCTTTTGGAACCGCTCTATTCGCCCGGCTGTATCGACGTATTTCTGCTTACCCGTGTAAAATGGATGGCACATTGAGCAGATTTCTGCGTGTATCTCTTTCGCCGTGCTGCTGGTCTCGAACGTATTGCCGCAGCCGCAGTGAACTACCACTTTTTCATACTTTGGATGTATCTTGTCTTTCATAACTTAATTGCTCCGAAATTCCTTAATCGCGACATTCTAACAATATTTCGGCCTGTTTCAACAAAAATTTTCACAATTAACCATTTTTCACCGGTCCGTCATTCCGAGCGAAGCATAGCGGAGTCGAGGAATCTGTTCATTTAGCCGCCCGAAGGGCCTCCGAAATTTTGCGTTTTAGCTTTTGATTTTTTATATTGTTAGTGCGTTTCCCCTCCTCTTCACCCTGAGCGAAGACGAAGGGCTTCACCCTGCGCAAATCCACCTCCTTCTTCACCCTGAGCGAAGACGAAGGGTGAGCGGAGACGAAGGGTGAGCGGAGACAAAGGAAGCATCACAACTATCATCATTCATCATTCATCAATAATCATTCGAAAAGATTGCCCTGATTTGCCGCGTGGTTGCCACAATATTGTTAGCCCCCGGCACTGTCGGGGGTATGATGGGCTTTACTTCGTGCCCTGGGTGCTTGTCTCTTATGCCCTTCTGCTCTTATGTTCTTATCCTCTTATCTTCTTATGCCTTTTTGCCTTATGCTCTTATGTCCTTTTGACTTTTATCTGAGTTTACCCCCTATGTAAGCTAACTTGCTTTGGAGTTTACCCATCCATTTCTAACTCAACACTCAACACTCAAAACTAATTTCCGAGGTCATTCATCATTTCGAGGTTTCTCCGCACCGTCTGCGTATTCGGATGGTCCGGCCCTAAACTCTTCTCGAAGATTTCAAGCGCACGACGCATCAAAGGCTCGGCCTCGGCCAATCGGTTCGTGGCCAACAGCAACGACGCCAGGTTGTTCAGATCACGGGCAAAATCGGGATGGTCTTTGCCAAAAGACTGCTCATCAATCGCCAGCGCACGACGCATCAAAGGCTCGGCCTCGGCCAAACGGTTCGTCGCCTGAAGCAACGCAGCCAGGTTGTTCAGATCACGGGCAAAATCGGGATGGTCTTTGCCAAAAGACTGCTCATCAATCGCCAGCGCACGACGCATCAAAGGCTCGGCCTCGGCCAAACGGTTCGTCGCCTTAAGCAACTGCGCCAGGTTGTTCAGAGCTCCGGCATAATGAGGGAGCGGATCGCTACTAGGGTTTTCTAGGATTTCTACAACCCGACGCATCAAAGACTCGGCCTCGGCCAATCGGTTCGTTTCCTTAAGCAACGCCGCTAGGTTGTTCAGACGGATAGCAACATTGGGATGGTTTTCGCCGAAAGACTGCTCATCAATAGCCAGCGCACGACGCATCAAAGGCTCGGCCTCGGCCAACCGGTTCGTCGCCTGCAGCAACTGCGCCAGGTTGCTCAGAATCATAGCAACCTTGGGATGGTCTTTACCTAGAGACTGCTCATCAATCGCCAGCGAACGACGATACATAGGCTCGGCCTCGTCAAACCTGGCTCGCCTGTAAAAATACGACGCTAAATCATTCAGAAGTCGTGTCGTCGGGTCGCCGATGCCCAAACCATCCGCATATGCAGCTATGGCCGCCACGTGAGATTCCGCCGGCTCCCAGAAATCCCAGCTTCGTACATCATCAGGCGGTGGGTCAGACGGAATGTACTGATTGACTAATTCAAGGGCAAGTTTAGCCCATATTTTACGCCTGTCCTCCGGAATACTCAGCCGAATCGAATCCTGCACCAGCCGGTGCATAGTGAAGCACTCTTCTCCAAGGTTTATCATCGACCAGCCGGCCAGTTCCGCTAACAAACCACGAACATCCGGCTCGTCTTCTTCGCCCTTCAATTCCGCAGTCGGCGCCGTCTCTTCGAGGACTAATCCGGCGGATTCTTCGACCTTTTCATGCTGCGATTCGAAAAGGGCCGTTGGTATCGCCTCAGGCGCAAGGAAAGACGCCATCCCTAATATTCCCTGCTCTCGCGGGCCGAGATGTTCTTTAGTCGTCTGCCAGGCAGCCAGGACCGCAACCGGATAATTCACCTCGCCTTTGCGCCACGACAGAACTTTTTTGCGTGATTCCCTAAAATCCTTCAGGTAAGTGCCGAACCCAATATGACGCCGACCTATGTATGCAGCCGTCTGCTCCAACGCTACCGGCAAACCATCGAGTTCGCGGGCTACCTTTTTGGCAAGCGCCTCATCGTCCGCTGACTTCGCCCGTTTGCCCTCGGTTTTCTCTAACAGGTACGCTGCAGCATCCGCTTCATCCAGCGTATCAATCGACAAATCCGCCACTTCGTCCGGCCAGTTCGACCGGCGGGAAGTAATTAGCACATTTCCGCCTGCCAGCCGGGGAATAACCTGCTCATGCAGTCGCCCGGCCGCCTCCTTTGAGTCCACGTTATCGAATATCATTAGCCAGTCCGCCCGCCGCCCAAGTTCAGCCAGCGCCGCCTCAACTATTACCGGCTGCTCTTTACTTCCTTGCTCGGGCAGGTCCAAAAACTGTGACGAAGCCAGCGCAGCAAGATTCGTATGCAAACTCGCCTCAGTCTCGGCAACTACGAAAAATACCGCGTTATATTGGCCATCTTCCAACGCGCGCCACGCATATTCCACAGCTAATCGCGTCTTGCCTATCCCCCCCAGTCCATGTATCGCCTGCACCTGGGTAATCGCCGCTGTTTTCCCGGCCCCCAGCGCAGTCTCCAATCTCCCAAACACATCCTCTCGCCCTTTGAACAGCCCACCTATCGAGCGATACGGAAGATTGTGAATGAACATACGATCTACGGCGTCTGACAATCTGTCTGAAATCGCTGCATTTTCAGGATCTTTCAACAGCACCTTGATTTGCCCTATCTCGTCTCTGATTTGCTCTCTGAAAGTGGCTTCTTTCTCTAACATACCTAAAACGTCACCGAAATTGACATCCTGCCCTTGCAGTTTCTCCGAAATTTCTGACAAGGCCGAATGTAGTTTCTCCGTCTCTTCCTTCGCTGCTTCCCCGTCAAGAGTTCCGTAAATCACCTGTTCCAGCAGCCCTCCCCCAACCGGAATGGATTTCACCGCCCCTCTTGACAAGTTCTTCATGAAGTTTCTGGTAACAAGAGGTTTCTTTTTCTCACTCATGTGTCCCCTCTCCATAGTCTATTATGACCGTCAATTTTTCCGCCATTTCGCAATTCCCTAAAATATCTCAAAAATAATCGCTAAAAACTAACGACTATCCCCCTTCGTCTCTCGTCTTTTTTGGAGTTTACCCTCGATGTTAGCTCACTTGCTTTTCTGTCGGGGGCTCCACGCTGTCCGCTGAAAACCCTACCACCAAAAACCAACAAAATCAACCTCTTTTTCACCCAGCTAAATGATTGCGTCTGCTTCTCGACATAGGTTCTAACTGTTCAACTTTTCCGGCGTTTTGTGAGGCAACTCACGGGAGCGAACTGAAAATTGTTGTAATCTAAATGAGATTGTGATATTATGGGACTTCGAGTGGGTAGGAGAGTTTCTGTGAAATATACAGGGAAATCACGGTTTAGTTGACAAGGAAGAAAAATGCTGCTCTTTAGAAAAAAGTCTCTTTCATCAGTTTATCAAAAAACGGGTAAGTTTCCTCCTCGCAGCCAAAAACGTCGCTGGTTGATTTGGCTTTTTCCATTGACCGGATTTGTCGCTCTTATATGGTTCCTTGTGCGCGTTTTACCGAAGCCTTCCAGGGCGACGTATCCCTGCCAGAGAGTCGCCTTTCCTCTGGCATCGGGTTTTATCATCTGGCTTTTGGGGCTGGCCGGTTCGTTGACTGCTTTGCATAAAGCTAATCGCTATCGTACACAAGCACGTTTTGTGCTGGGTGCGGTATTCATTGCCCTGAGTGTTGGGTGCCTCTGGCTGGCTCTGAGCGCGACCGAAGAAAAGGTTACTTTGGCTGCTGTGCAAACGCCTAATGATCCCATCGGAGTAGCACAGGGTGTGCATCCGGGACGGGTCGTATGGATACATGATCCGAACGCCACGGATTGGGACGGCTATTCTTCGCACGAGCACTGGTTCGACGACAACCATACGGATCAGGTGGTGGTCGATAAGATGATCTCGCGGGCGGTTCGTGGCCTGGCGGGCGAGGGTTTTGACGCGGCCGCGTGGGATTTGATTTTCCGGAATTTCAATCGCAAAAGGGGCAATGGGGACGTTGGATATACCCCCGGTGAAAAGATTGCCATCAAGATAAACAATACCATGTGTTACAACGCGAACACGAGCACGTTCGAGCAGCGCTCCGAAAACAAAAACAGGATTGACAACTCGCCGCAGATGACTATTTCCCTACTGGATCAATTGGTGAACGTGGTTGGCGTGGACCAGGAGGATATTACTATTGGCGACCCGGGCCGGATAACGCCGAACTTTTATTACAACATCGTGCAATCATGGTTCCCGAAAGTCTGCTACATGGCCAGTCACGGCGGGCAGGGACGAACTCAATCAACATTCTCCAACGTGGAATTTCACTGGAGCACCTCCGCCGCCTATGGCAAAAGGCAGGATTATATTCCACGTTCCTTTGCCGAAGCGGACTATATGATCAACTTTGCCATTCTCAAGACCCATGACAGCGGCGGAATAACCGTCTGCGGCAAGAACCATTACGGATCGCTTCTGAGGAATCCTGACTGCACTCTCCGTGGAAAAAGGTATAACTATTACGACATGCACAACAGCCTGCCGGCAAACCGAAGGGCCATGGGACAGTATCGTGCTCTCGTGGATCTGATGGGGCACCCCGAACTGGGCTCAAAGACAGTTCTATATATTGTCGATGGTCTTTTCGCTGGCCGGAACTGGGATTCACGGCCTGTGAAGTGGAACATGGCGCCGTTTAATGGAGATTGGCCCTCCAGCCTGTTCGTTTCTCAGGACCCCGTTGCCATCGATTCGGTCTGCTACGATTTTCTCACCACCGAGTGGAATGATTATTCGTACTATGACGGCGCCGACGACTACCTACACGAGGCGGCACTGGCCCACAATCCTCCGTCAAAAACATTTTATGACCCGAACGGGGACGGCGTTGGCTTGGCCAGCTTAGGAGTGCATGAGCACTGGAACAATCCTGTCGATAAGCAGTATTCCCGCAATCTC
>CAZWME010000399.1:0-715 GCA_964634515.1 uncultured Pirellulales bacterium
ACATCTGAATCAAGAGCAATTTCCGTATCCAGTTCAATATCTCGTTTATTTCCCGGATAAAGACCATACCCAGGCATCATTTCCATTTCCATCATCATCTCATAACTATAGTCTGATGTGTAATCAGGTTTTCCGCGTTCAATTCTTTTAATAATATCCTCAACAGCCTCATCAAATACCCTATATCGCTTAGAGGAATATTTTCCCAAGTAATCAGTATCAGCTAAAGGTACAAGGCCCTCTTTGAAACATCTTCCAATTAGCTGCTTTTGAGAAAGTTCCAGTTGGTTCCATTTAGACTCATTTTCTTTGAGCCATTTACGAATCATGTCCTGTTTGTTTTTATTTAAATCACTGAAGTAAAGCCTTTTCTTGAAATCTTTTCGCTGACGTGCCGTCAGTTGCAAAATTCTTTGATCCGGCTCGATATATAGCTCGATTGTTTTTTCATAATGAGGCCAGGCATTATCTTCATCCCGAACCTCAGGCTTATTCATCCTGTTAAGTAAGGCCAGATAATCAACACTTACCGTAGGTTTGCCTGTAGAAAACCAGACAGCATAAACGATAAAACACAATATCAACGCACCTACCGCTTGAAATGTCCTTGCAACCACTGTTCGCCAGAGCGGCCGGCAGCGTTTCTTGGCCCGCCGTAATAAAACTGCCAGCAATTTCGCATCACCAAACTCAGCAATAAGCTCTTTCGCTTTTT
>CAZWME010000399.1:725-5446 GCA_964634515.1 uncultured Pirellulales bacterium
CTCCTTGTCTTCATCAGTCCTGCAGTCTTTTAACTCATCTTCGAAATGCTCCGCAAGTTCTGCCATTACCTCGGTGCGGACCTCTTTATGATAGCGCATCTTTTTAATGACCTGCCTTATTAATTCAGCGGTACCCGCAGGCAAGCGTTCCAAACATAAACCTTTACCTTCCAGAAATGCGCGTTTCATAGATCGGCGGTGCCTGACCAGGTCAATTGTTATTACAAACGTGACACTGACAAGCACTCCCACAATCAGGAAGAATGGAAAGGCCGCCCATACAGAGATGAATTCCAGTACTATACCCACCAACAGACCTATAGAGGTCGCAACTAAGATTCTCAGAGCGGGCTTTTTTATTTTCCTCAAATCTTCTCGCGTAATTGTGAGTGCGCCGCGGATAAATTCAATGACTATTTCTATAAAGATACACGCAAGCACTCCAACAATCAAAAAAACCGGAAAGACTAACCACTCAGAGCTAAACTCCATTATAATCCCCGCACACAACCCGAGGAAAACTGCAACCAACATTCTCACAAAAAGTTTTTTGATTCTCATCAAATCACCTCATGTATAATATTGCCCCTAATATGCCGCCGGTAACTGCTTAAATACAGTTCACGCTATCGCAATCGCGCCGCCGAAGACAAGATTCAAGCCGGTCGTTAGTTCTTTGAGCTGCGCCTTTTGCTTGGCCAACTGGTCTTTGCCTCTGCCGGTAATTGAATAATATCTTCTCTTCCGGCTTGATTGGTGATTCTCCCATTTGCCTTTAACCAGCTTCTTCGCTTCCAGATTATACAGCAGCGGGTACAGCGTTCCCTTGCCAAGCGTAAGAATCTCACCGCTTCGCTGCTCGATGGCCTGGCTCAATTCATAGCCGTACATTGGCCCGCGCGATAGAATCTCCAGAACCACCACCGGCGCAATCCCCTTCAATAGTTGACTTTCAAATTTCATAAAAATATCTCCTTTAATAAATCCAGTCTTATATTATGTTTCACATATTATGTTATACATACTATGCTACGTCAACTATAAAATAATGTTTTATTATTTTTTTTCAAATCCCTCTGAAAATATCAATTCCCCCAAATTTTCTTGCAAAATCGCCTTTTTCAGATAAAATATCTGAAAATTTGCTCAAAATGATACGTCTAATCCGATTATATATTAGACAGCACAATAAGCTGATTCCGGAGCAGTGGCAGAGTGGTTGATCGCGACGGTCTTGAAAACCGTTTTACCGAAAGGTAACGGGGGTTCGAATCCCTCCTGCTCCGTTCTCTTTTTGCCGTAGTTTCAGGGAAAAAAGGAAGATAGCAGAGATTGATGGTTATGCTCTTTTGGCAAATTATGATTTTCTCTGTGATAGTCTCAATGATCTGCCTTTTTTCCTCACATCCTAATTTTGGCCAACGTGAATAAAGGTCTCGTGCTTCATGAATAACTTCATCTTTTGAGAGGTATTGGGTTTTAAGATAATCTATCTCTCCCCCCAAGATTGCAATCTGCTCATCGATTCGTTCCATCCTTTTTTCCATCGGTTCATATAGCTTGCTGTCTGAACTGAGAGGTTCACGTCCGGTTCTCTGAGGGGCCGAGGCTGAAATTCCCTCGGCCTACTTGCCCCTGGAAATCAGGGTAGGTTCTGACTCCTGAAAGAGGTGGCTTTACGAATAATTTTGACGTTCTACAGCTCATGAAAATGGAATTATTTCAGGAGTGTGTTCCTGTATTATTTCAATCCCTTAATTCATGGACTTAAAACTCGACAGAAGGGACTCTCCAGGTTTCTGTATCACTAAGAATACCGTGTTTATAATTCACAATTTCAAGTCTTTCAGGAATTACTTTGATAAGAAGATAGCTTTCTTTTTTATCCTTATAAAACTCATCCCACTCTTTCTTCCAAAACATAGCTTTTTCCTTTGGATCATCTACAAGAATAGCAATCCCGATGATAGCAACATAACCTCCTCCTTTATCATCTGAATAATAAAGAGTAACCCTATGATTATTTCGAATTTCCTGTACTTTCCTGCTTTTGGGATTAGTGCCAAGATAAACAACCATATTTTCATCCGGTAAAAATGGATCCATAGCCCTTACATGAGGCTGTCCATTGCTATCAACTGTAATTAGTGCACAATAACGTACAGTCTGCATATATTCACGGGCCACGGATAAAAGTATATCGTGTTCTGGAGTGGACAAATGTACTTCCTGATCAAAGGTACATCCTGGTGCCATAGTTATTAAGATCAATAGTAAGATTATGAACAAAGCCCTGAAAACTTTCAATGATGAGTTCATTATTACCTCCGGGTTATAAATGTTGAGTTCTAATTCTAATCTTAAGTCTATCGATATCTCTTTCTACATATCCGCAAAACCGGCAAGTTATTTTTTTACTTATCTAATAATGAAACCCTAATATGTGCAATTTGTTAAAGTATTTACGTTATTGCTAAATTATCATGCGCTGTACTTATTGGATAGTACCCAACGCGACACCAGAAAGCGGTGCTAACTCAAAGTGGATTTCCGAATCTGTTTCCTTCCACCTTGCAAAGCTGCCTGATCGCGACTCTGCGAGGAGTTTTAACATTGTGTTGGTATTTCGGCTTAGTCGAATAATCTGAAATTTATTTGATCGGTTAAATACGACGACCGTTTCTCGGCAAGCCATCGACCTTCGATAGGCCAGGGCCATGGCTTTGTCATCAATTAATGTGTACTCAATTTCTCCGTAAACCAGCTCGGGACGTTGTTTACGCAGAGCAATCAACGTTCGGTAATAGTCCAGCAATTCCAGATTTGGCTTCACGTTGATAGGCTTAGTTTTTTTGCCGTCAGGTCGATAAATCTGCGGGCAGTGGTTGATGTCCTCCCATAAGATCGGCTTGCGACAGTCCGGATCGTCTGCTCCCCACATCCCGCGTTCATCTCCGTTCCAAATGTGCGGCGCACTGATAAACGTGAATTGGTGTAACAATATCATTCGCATCTCGCTCAAGGTAGTTTCATTGGGTGGATTAAGATCGAGCGCTGGATTGCCACGAGCACCCATCATGTACTTGTATTGTTGCTTGTTTTGAAACGATGTAGCCAGGCGCGGACTATCGTGGCTGGCTGTCAAGTTCATCAGGGTTTGGATTGTTGATGGATCGTAGCTAGCATAGACGCGCCTCATCTCAGCGATGAACTCGCTTGGCTTGATACCATCGTCGGCCTGTGCAAAGTAACGACGGGCAGGCTTGTACCATTGGTAATGCATGACCGAGTCGAAAATGTCACCGTGGAGAAAAGGCCGAGGATCCATTAATTCATCCGGCCATCTGGTCCACCACGCTTCTCCCACTAAGAACACTTCGGGATTGATCAGACGCACAAATCTACGGTAATCACGCCAGAAACCGAGCGGCACATGCGCCGCGACATCGAGGCGAAAGCCGTCCACTCCATCGCTTGGATCACCATCACCGTTGGGATCCAGCCACCGCCGAGTAACATTGAAGACGTGCTGCTTTACTTCAGGCTGCAAATCGCCCTCGAACGGATAGCCACGTCGCTTGTTAACCACGTTCACTTTCTTCAGTTCCGGCAACGTCTTAACGCCAAGCCAGCCCTCGTAGCTGAACTCGTTTTCTGGAGTCGTAGGATCATCGAATGAGGTGATATCGTACCAGTTACGAAAACGGCTCTTGGTCTGGTTCTTCTTCAGATCCTCCCAGGCCCAAAAAGTCACACCAGTGTGGTTCCAGGAGTAGTCCATAATGAGGTGCATATCTCGTTGATGCAATTCACGGATGAGCTTAAGAAACAAACGATCAGCAGCAGTCCAGCGCCATGTCGAGGGATCGATAGGAACCTCGGCATTAATTATTGTTGTGTCGCCGGCAGGATCCGGACCGAAGGTTCGATCTATGTGCCGATAGTGCCGCACATCGTATTTGTGCAGCGAAGGTGATTCATTCAGTGGATTAAAGTAAATAGCAGTAACACCCAGGTCTTGCAGATAATCCAGTTTGTCAAGTACTCCCTGCAAATCACCACCAAACCGCCGGGCCTGTACCATCTTGTAGAAACCACCACTATCCGCCTTAGACCAATCCTGCTGCTCGTACCAGTCCTGATGCCATGGAGTCACCTTCCAGTTGGCCGGGACATATCCGGGATAAGCTCCCTGCATGAATTCTGGTCGGGGATCATTGGAAGGATCGCCATTGCGAAATCGCTCAACAAAAATCTGGTACCAAACTGCTTCTCGAGCCCAAGCTGGGGGCTCATCAAACGGTAATACCGCAGACTGAGCCTGATCTAGTGAAATGGCTGTTAAATATACTGCTAAAAAAATAACTTTCTTTATGTAGTGGCTCAAAGGTTGATCGCTAATCATCTGGTGCTCCATTGGCCAAGCATATTTTGACTGTAACATACAGGAGTGATCATACAACCAGTTAAATAACGATTCAAAGGAAAAATCAGCCAGAAAGCTGTCTATATCCAGCAGTCAGACCAACTGCCCGGCCTGTGACCTGACTGGGCTATCATCCGGACAAGAAGGCTGACGCATCTATGAAAAGCTCGCTACCTATGTGAGCCCCGTCCTGTGCATCGCGGCACTGTTGGCATTGTGCAAACTGGGTAGAGCGGATGAATATCTACCGCGCTTATCCCTAAAAGAGTCACATGATTGATATCTCTTTCCTCCG
>CAZWME010000400.1:0-5441 GCA_964634515.1 uncultured Pirellulales bacterium
GTTTTTGATTAATTTTTCAAAAGAATCTTTGTGCCGCTTGTGATGGTAAGGCAGGCCTATTCGTATTTTATGAATCGCTGCAAGTCCTTTGCTCGACAACTTTTATAGGTCCAGCTCAATTTATGTGCTTTCATCCCATCAAGGTCTGTCAGGACAGGCCCATTATCTGTAACCAAAATATTTGTGTGTTTCAAATCCCCGTGAGTGATATGGTATTCCCCCATTTTATCGAGCAGCCTTTTAATCTGTTGGATTATCATTGAGTGTTGTTCTTTGGTAATATTACTGTCCTGCAGGAAATCATGAAGTTTCTGTCCATCAACATATTCGGTAACCAGATAAGATTTCCATATAAGCTTTTCTTTAAGCTGCTCGATATAGGCCAATGGTTTCGGAGTGGCTATGTTAAGCATCCCGAGCCTGTGTCCTTGAAGCCAACCTCGTCGGGCACGGGATTTCTTGATGGTATGACGCAGGGAATGAATAAAACCTTTATGATTATAGCGTTTAACTACCACATCCCGGCCATTCAACATTAGGCGAGAAACATAGCAGGTATTGCCGTTTTTCAGAATCTGTCCTTCGGCCATTAGTTTATCTAATTCCTCTATGAAACCAAGTGATTGGGTTTCCTGACAAAAAACTTTATCGAACACAGCAATATACCTGTTTGTTTTAACTCGAAGCTGTCTCTTACTTGTTCGCATGCACTTTTTCAGCCCTTTTCTGAGCATTCTTCTTTGATGTGCAGCTAATTGTTTTTGAAATAATGTTTGGTCTGCCTTTCCAAAACGCCAGCCGCGGGCTTTGAAATACTCCTCACAAAACGCCGTCATGGATTGAGTATTGTTATCCGGCAAATAGAACGCCAGCATCGCTAACTGAGAAATACTGCTTTTTCTATCAACCTCACGCCGTAGGAATTGCATCTGTCCGGCATCAAGCGCAAAAACCTTATCTTCTCTTAACAAAAAATTTCCCAAATGCAAATCTTTTTGTAAAACCCCTTTGGTATGTTGTTTGGCCATCTCCTTGCAGATCAAAACTAACAGGCTCAGTTTCTTGGTTGGGTCCGGTGTTTTGAGAAATATATCCAAAATCGTTGATGATTCAGGTATTTTTTGAACCACAACCGCCCAGTGACCATCTTCTGTATGTCCGTAAAACAAAGCCTCCGGTGCGCTAATTCCATGGCTCGCCAGCATTTTCAATCCCTGCCATTCTCGTTTTAGATGGCGTCTTGCTCTAATCTTGTGAGAAAACACCTTTGCAATCACACTTTTGTTGTCCCACGAGGCATCATAAACCTTTCGTCTGCCGGGAATGGCTCTTAGAAGGGCGGTACATAACAGACGTTCCGTACGTTTCCGTGGATAAGTGCAGTTGATTACAAGTTGAAATGGAAATTCAGCCATATGTTTTTACTTTTGGATACGTGTTCCGGTAAAATTATAGCACCTTAATGCCCAAAAATGGCTACGCCTAATTGATTGGCAAGTTTAATTGTTTCGGGTTTGTCGATAATTATCGTTTTGGCTGTTTCCACTACCAGGCATTTGCTTCCATTCTCGGCTAAACTTCTGATAGTATCTGGTCCCACGCATGGCACATCAAATCGCATATCCTGTTGGGGCTTGGAGGCCTTGATTAGTGTCCAGCCTCCGGATTTGCAAAATCTGCCGGCCCGCTTAATCATCTCGGCAGTACCTTCTATCGCCTCGATGGCAATCACTTCCTTTTCTTTCACTGCAATTGCCTGGCCTATATCAAGTTCGCCAAGTTTTTTGACTATTTCCCAGCCGAATTCAATATCTCCTTTGACTGAGGGGCGAAGAGGCTCTGCTGTCATCGCTCCTGCCGTTGCTAAGTGTTCTTTGCAATACATAATCGAATTCTCCAATATTATTCCTCCACTTGCCAGTTCGTCGGCCAGGGCACATAAGAGTGAATCCGTTAGTTTATTTTTATTGCGCAACCGCCAGTAGTATATTCTGAATGCCCGCCAATCAGGCAAATACCGCAGGATTCGCCATGGCGTGAAAAGTCGTCCTTTTGAAACACGCCCGACCATAATTGTTCTGGTTACACTGTGTTTTCTTAACTTTCTTATCCAGGCCCCGGGCCGGGCAAGTGCAACTCTGTAAAATACATCAACTTCGTCAGCCAGGTTATTCTCCACCGTTTCCGCAAGGCCGACACAAATAACTTGTAATCCCGCCTTTTTTGCACCGGCGGCTACAAGAAAAGGCAATCTACCCTCTCCGGCAATTAAGCCAAGCATATCCGGTGCCTCGTATCTCGTATCTCGTATCTTGCTCAAGGGAATGTCCTGTTCAAAATTTGATACACTTTTCAGAAGTGCATTTGTCAATATTTCCTGTTCGATATTCGTATTTCATTTCCCTTGTTTAGCAGTCGGCTGGTGTGTCGGGCTTTATGAGCCGTGATCCCGCTCAGACTTTTTTTCAGGGTCTGATTTGGCAGATGAGGCAATTTGTTCAATCCGGTTCTGGAGGTTACGAATACTTTGCCGCATCTCAGGCAAGTATTGTATGATGCCATACGCTCGTCTGCCTTGGTTTGCATCGATGGCAGGTGCCCCGAAAACCACTTTGCCGTCTGGAATGTTATTAATGACTCCAGCTTGGGCCCCAATCGTAACGTTGTTTCCGATATTGATATGACCTACAATACCGGCCTGCCCGCCGACTGTGCAATGATGCCCAAGGCTGGTCGAACCGGCAATTCCCACCTGGGCTACAAGTAAGCAATGTGGACCTATTCTTGTGCCATGACCTATTGCAACAAGGTCTCCCAGCTTACTACCCTGGCCTATTATGGTATCACCGAGTGTTCCTCGTTCGATCCCGCAGCAAGCACCGATTTCGACATCATCTTCTATAACCACGATACCGGTTTGGGGTATTTTGTGGTGAACGCCCTTATGGGTGGCATAGCCGAAGCCATCTTCCCCGACTGTCGAATTTGCGTTTATGATCACGCGATTACCTATTTTGCAACCATCGTAAATAGTAACATTGGGATATATTATACTGTCATTACCAATTTGCACGCCTTCTCCAATGTGCACACACGGATATATGATACAGCCGTCGCCGATCCTTACATCATCAGCTATTATTACAAAATCATGAATGTGGCAGTCCGCTCCAATTTTTGCACGGTCGGAAATTGATGCTTGTTGGCTTATCCCTACTTTTTTATGCTTACGATGTCCGTGAAGCAGCACCATTATCTGCATAAAGGTATAGTAAGGGTCATCGGCTATCAGAAGGGGAACCGAGGCAGTGGGTGCATCTTTACCAACGATTACCGCACTTGCTTTTGTTGTTCGTAGTTGTTTTTCATATTTGCGATTGGTCAGAAAACTGATATCACCTTCGTTAGCCCGTGCAAGTGTCGAGGCGGATTTGATCCTCACATCAGGATCTCCGCGCACTCTCCCCCCCACATATTCTGCTAATTCACCCAAAGTTCTTTCCTGCATATCAATACCTTTATGAGAATGCTGGGATACTCAACTGCCATAAATCAAGGTGCAATACCAAAACCGGTTTATTATAGCAGAGAAACTCACCGATGGTCAACTGTTCGAATTTATCTCTATTGAAAAAAGAGTTTCTTGCGTTATATGTTGGATAATCTGGTCTGAATGGGACTTTTCGGATATTCATTCTGCTATTAAAACATCCAAAAGTTCACTCTGCAGGCTCGCTGATGGTTCTTTGGCAAAAGCTGCTGTATTATTCACAAATACTGTTACATCCGGCCCAATGGGTCTATATACGGCGGGATTGGTCGGGCCAAAGACAACTAATGTTCTGACTCCCAACCCGGCAGCCAGGTGCGTAATCCCACTGTCATTACCGATGAACGCACTTGCATGACCCAACAGTTCCAATACCTGCTCTATGGACAAATCCCTAAGATAATTTGCAATACTGCTTATTTTCTTAATTGCTGCATCGCTGAATCTGTCCAGTTCAGCCGGTCCTAATAGAAATAATACCTCAATACCTTCTGAATTGAGTTTTTTAGCTACAGCCAAAAAATTGTCCAGGTGCCAGCATTTGTGTAATCCTCCGCTGCCGGGCTGAATAACCACTAACTTCTTACCAGATCCAAGCCCCATTCCTTTGAGCAATTCTTTGCCTCTTGCGATGTCCACCTCGGTTGTTTTTATTAAGCAATCGCCGTGCGGAACCTGCCAGGGTTGCAAAGGTAAGCCGCTATGGTCGATAAAATGTTGTATGTAAAAGTCGGTTAAATGTCCGGAAAAAGTTTTTGGTGGCTTCAGAGAAAGAGTAATAACTTCTGCACTGTGGCTGCAATTAGCTGTGAAAATCAGGTTTTGTTCAAAGTTACTGTCCGGCTCGCCTAAAAAAGTTGCTATCCAGGCATAACCCGAAAATATATTTATCAGAGGATCCCTGTCAGTGAGATTAAATGCTTCAGTTTCCATAAATAATCGATGTAAATCAATTGAATCTATGGAGCTAATACTGTCAATGCAGGTTCTACCCGGTAAAATGCCGACATATTCACTGTGCCCAAGAATATCGACACCCCCCAATCCAAGGATTTCTTTCATAAATGCAGCCAGCGGCAACGTTAATATACAATCACCTATCGCCCCCGGCTGTAAAATTACTCCTCGTTGTGCTTTCCGAGCAGCTTCAGCTCCCTTTTCTCTGAGCAAGTCCAAAATGTCATCATTCACTCTCATATTATAAAGCTATATTGTATTGTTGTTAGTATCATACCAACTGATTTGATACTTTGTCAATCCATCCGCCGTTAACTGCGGTAAAAACCTTTCATCGCTCAACGGCCATTTTACATATATTTCAGTCAGTTACTTCCAGGCGGTTTATTTTCAACCTGTTCGCTTTGAATAGATTTGAATGATTTCAATATGAATCCGCCCAAAACCAATGCCGTCAACACCATAATTATCAACAGCAAAACCTTATGTTTCTCTGTCCAGGCAACAGGTTTTTCCTTAACTTGTCCGAAGAGTGGATTATCGATAATGCCGCTCAGCTTGGCGGCCCTGGCTTTGACCTGCAACGGATTACTCAGCCTGTACGCAAGGTCGTACTGCGGTGTTCTTGCATCTACCGAGCCGACATACAAGGTAGGCACGACATCATCTATATTTGCAAACACCATCTTGTGGGCTATCATATTTGCAGATGCAGACTTTACGACAACAGGCCTGTCATCGTAGTTTCTGATAGTAATTTTTAGATACCTGTAAATCCGTGAGCCGGAAGGAATACTTAAAGCCAGCCTTTCATGTTTTTGTTCTTTTGCATCGGTATATCTGTAAATCGTGTTACTAATTATTCTTTCCCACTTTACCTCAACATTTCTGGTCCGCTGTCTGTTATCTTCACTGTAAATTTTAACTTCACGCG
>CAZWME010000401.1:0-5426 GCA_964634515.1 uncultured Pirellulales bacterium
GGCCCATTGTCGTCTATTGCTCGACCAACAAGGTCTATGGCGGCATGGAGGAGGCAGTAGAACTGGCCGAACAGATGGCTGAACTTTGGAAATCACTGGAAGGCAGGATAGACAAGCATCAATTTGACCATATGCTGGGCATTCTTACGGATTTTGTTAAAGACACACAAAAGTCCCGGGACAGAATGGCGCAGAGCTTTGAGGAACATACCGGCCAAAAACATAAAGACGCCATTGATGCGCTGACCACATCAAATTTAGCTAAGGTTGGCACTTTCAACGTTCGCCACTATGGCGCAGCCGGTGACGGAACTGTCAACGATGCTCCGGCTATCAACAAAGCTGTCGATGCATGCAACGCAGCCGGTGGCGGCACGGTATTCATTCCTTCTGGCATATACACTACCGGCTCTATTCACCTCAAGAGCAACGTCACCCTTGCTCTTGACAAGGGCGCCGTATTAAAAGCCATGCCCGGAGTTATGGACCTATGGGAGCCCAATCCGAACGACAAAGGCTTAATGGATCCCGCATATTACCACTGGAAGGCATCTCTCATCTGGGGCAAGAATCTAAAGAATGTGAAAATATACGGGCCGGGCACTCTGGACGGCTCGGCGCTGACTCGAAGCAGTAAAGTACCTAAAGGCACTGGTGACAAGGGTATCGCTCTCAAGTTATGCAGGAACGTCGAGATTCGTAATCTGAATATTCGTGAGGGTGGTCATTACGCCATCCTGGCTACAGGTTGTGAGAATATGCTCATCGACAATGTAACCATCAAAACCAGCCGTGATGGGCTTGACCTGTCTCAGTGTAGGGACGTTGAGGTCGTTCACTGCCATATCGATGCCGTGCGGTATGAAGATGGTTACCCGGCTGGTGGCGATGATGCAATTAAACTTGGCAGCGATCTGTCACTCGGTAAAGCTCAATCCAGCGAGAACATAACTGTGAGAAACTGCTTTCTCGCAAGCGGGTGCAACACTCTCCAATTCGGCACAGAGACCATAGGCTCATTCAAGAACATCAGCTTCGAAAATATCCGGATAATACGTGCCGGCAAAGCCGGTATAAGCATCACTTCGAACGACGGCAGTGTTATCGACGGTGTTCACTATAAAGACATCACCATGGAAAAGACATTCGTCCCGATATTCATTAAAGTCTCTGATGTCGCCCGTGTACCCGAAGCTATGTACAAACGCGGCGCAATTCGGAACGTTACCTTCGAGAACATAACAGCAACCGATTGTTTCTCCTATTTCAAGAACAGGGAAATGCCTTGTGTCATCTGGGGAAAACGCGGAAGCCCAATTGAAAACATTGAATTTAAAAATGTCCATCTCACAGCAAAAGGTGGACATCCGGCGGAGGAGGCTTTACTGGATCCAGAAGAAAACAACGAGCGTTTTCCACGCCGCGTAGGGGCCATCCCCGCTTATGCATGGTATCTCCGCCATGTCAGGAACATCCGTTTTCTTAACTGCCGTTTCGGATTTGAGAAGAATGACGACCGGCTGGCACTGGTTATCGACGACGGAAATAATGTCACTTTAGAACAATGCAACCTCCAGAAAGGTGCTGATTGCATTTCTCGTATTGGATTCCGCAATGTCGCCGATTATAGACAATGATTTCTAAAGTTCAAACGGATTTACAGGGTTCTAAACCATACAAGACTGCACTGATATTGTCAATCTGAGTTTATAACCTCACAAATACTCATAAAACACGAGAACAAGGGCCATAAGAAAAGATATCAGCTCTTTTGTAACTCCAATTAGTTCTCACCGCCTACTTAATTCGATGTTACATATAAAATTCCGAAAAAATATTCACTTTTCAGCAAAAATTTGAGATTCAATGCTTTTATAAATCGTTAAAATTAACATTTGTGTTGGCAAAATGGAGACACGATGTCACTTGAAAATTGCGATGTTTTCCGACTCCTGAAAGAAGTGACTTCTCGAGGAATTCTGACATTTAGCAACTTATAGAAATGGGGCCATTTTCGGGACATCTGTACACGACTCAATTATCTCTTGAATGTTTAGCCAGACTGGTTTAGAGCCTCCATCATAATACATGTCCCAATCTGTCGGTTCATATACGTCTATCAATCTGCAAATGATTTGTTTGCAGTTTCATCATCAATGAAACCGTAGTACCTTGCTCGCCAGTAAGCATCGATGAAGGATGCCCCACCTAACTCACGGCGCGTGTTTTTGTCGAACTGCAACCAGAGATTACCGTCTTGCCAGCTTTCACCTCGGTCTTTTGAAATGTATAATCCCCCTGGTGTACCAGCAAAAATCCAATCTGAATATCTCGAAACAAAAAGCGATTTGACAATTGGGATATTGAAACCTTCTTCCGATTTTTCCCAACCAGATTGACCTTTCATCACGACACCACGGTCAGCGGCTCCATAGAACTTTCCACTTTCCTTCGCATCGGCTGCTAAATGATTCAATTCTGAGCGCACTCCCAATTGCATCAATGCCGGAAAGCCCTTGTCTGACATTACCCGCCAAATTTCCGCCATACTGTTTGACCACGTTTTTCCTGCGTCTTGACTCTCCTGTAGAATCGAAAGTGGGCCAAGTGCTCCATACCTTGCTTTGAATCCAACCCATACGCGTTCTGAATTTGTGGGATCGGTTATGAGCCAGGGATATGTCTCAGCATATCCACCAAGTCCAAAGTCGCTTCCCCTTGTCCAATCCTTCTCGTTCAATCGACGAGTGAAAATTCTCTTTTCGGAAACAATGTAAACTCTTCCCGGAGAGCCGTGAGCAATGACGAATTTTGGGGAGCGAAGCGTTGGTAGATCTGCTGTCATCTTTTCCCAGGATTGTCCTACATATTCATCGCCGTAATCACGGGAGCGATAGACGTTTTCATCTGTGATTGCGTAAATGATATTAAAATCCTTAGGTGAAACTTCGATGTCGATTGGTTTTTCGCTATTAAGCGGCACGGGCATTTTCTGCCAGGAGCTTCCAGCTGTGGTTGTTAAATAGAAACCATCATCACATGTCGTCATTAATATTCGCGTTCTCTCGCCGACAACGACACGTCGTACTGGAGAGTGGAGATTCTGATTGATCGCCCGCCAGTTTTGCCACGTGCTCGCTCCATCTCGCGATTGATACAGCCCGCCTTCGGCACCTACTGCAAAAATTACCATCGCATCTTCGGGCGATACTGCTACATCAACCACAATTCGACTGTGCCATCCGTCAGGACGCAGTACGTGAGCCTTCCAGATGTACTCATTATCCCATGCTGCGAGATAGGTCGGATAAGGCGCCTTTCTATCCGGATTCAGACTGTTCATTCGAGGTTTTATTGTCATATCGGTTGGAAAAGTCTGTAATGTGAAAAGAGCCTCTTTCAAAGCCTTTTCCTTTTCAGGAGCATCTGGTGCAACTGAATAGTAGATGTAGCTGAAAAGACTTTGTGCATCATCCTTATGATTCTTCCACAAACCATCTGCAACCTTACGAAACGATTCGAGCAGTTCAGGATCAGTCTCAATTCGGAAAAGCAGGTCAACATGACAAAAAACATGTTCGGCATCGTCAAAGTCTTTTCCCGTTTTGAAAACCTTCAAATTGCGAACATCGTACTGGTCAAGCAGTTGATCATAAATTCTCTTGAACTTCTTCTTACCCGTCGCATAATGGGCAACCTTGGTGCCAGCTATCGCCATCATAACTCGTGTATTAAGAGTCTTTCCATCCGTGAAACCAAGAATCGGCACCTCCGGAAGGGAACGATCATACTTGGCAATCTTCAGGTCGTTATCCACCCAGTAACTGACAAGAGCATCGATCGTCTCTCTCGCTCGATCCTTTTGCTTACCTTCCGCTGCTAATGTGTAATATTGACCAAGACCATGAATGACATCGCTGTAGTTATGATGGCTCGGATCGCCAACCCAGCGGAATGGCAAGCCGTCAACTTCGCCCTGTCGCCAGTATGGAAGCTTGGTTGAACGCTGCCGCTCTGCATAGCTTTCCCCATGACCAACGAAGTACCCGCGGGCTTGCAAACCCTTTACGCCCGTTACGCGTTGACAGCGGTAAACTCCTTCAAAAACTTCGTCAGCACGTTTTCTCGCACGTTCTATCTGTTTCGAGTCAGCATTTGATTGTTTAAGGTAAGCGTATCTATAAGACAGGCCGGCTAAATAATTCGCCGTCCAGCATACCGCATGTTGAATATCTGCCATAGGATTCCGTGTCGTAATGTCAATTTTGTCGCTGTCGAAAGGAATCTCAACCATCGACGGATAAAGACCAAGAATATTGTGCCGCTTTTGAATACCGTCTTCGATAATTTCTGCTTTTTCAGAAAGAGGTCGTTTCCAACTATCATCTGCTTGAACTTGATTGAAAAGAAAAAAAATCGACAAAAGATGAATACAAATTGATTTTATAAAGACTTGTTTGTTTTGATTTACTCTCATTTGCTCCTCCCAATGAAAATAACTAAGACTTAGTGGTTTCTGTTGTTACTTTTATCAATCAACTTTTTATTCTACTAAACTTTGATTCTAATTGCAACAAGATTGGGCACACACCATTACATTTCTTTTCTATTGGAACTGGTCAAAAAAATATTGGAATTACTTCTCTGGCAAAGAAACACGGAAAACTTGCTGACAACGTAAACTACTTACAGTTAGTCTCCAACTGGTATTTGATCCATCGCATGACGCAAAACAGGATCAACATTCGTATATACCCTATCTGTCAGATCTGGTGAGGAAAGCTCCAATAACTTCCGTGTGATAGCTATCCCCAAGAGAATCATATTATTGATACATATATGTCTCACCATCTACTTAATCAATTACGACTTTTTGTGACGCGTATTTGACTAATACTTGAGATTTGGCGACCCCATCAATCGTCAAACATGCCATTTGTAGTGTCTTTTTGGAGACAGGCTGTCACCTGAAAATTACGGTGTTTTTGAGCTCCTGAAAGAGGTGGCTTTTCCAGGAAATTTTGGCATTTTACAAATCTTGAAAAACGAGGCATTTTTTTGTTCAGTCTTATCAAGAACCTTGCCCATTCAAAATCAAGAAATTTCCCTTGACGGAAAAGCATTGAATTTGGTATAAATAACATAGGTTAAGTGTGTATCCGTCGTTATATTTACAAGGATGTTGGCCTGTTAAAGTTTCGATACTTAATGGCCTTAAAAAAAAGGAGGATTTTATATGCGGGACATAGTTCGTCCCGATAATGGCTTCGGCCTCGGAGGTTGGTTTTCGTATTTCAATAAAGAATCATCCTGTGAAAGAAGCATTTTGTCGTGTTACTAAAATATAATCCATAATTTTATTAATTTGTTCTAAGGCTTCTGCAAAATTAGTGAGATTTTAGCAAATGAGTCGAGTAAATGATGTT
>CAZWME010000402.1:0-5422 GCA_964634515.1 uncultured Pirellulales bacterium
TCAAAAACGCTCACACCAAAAAACAAAAATAAAATATTTCCAAAATTTTTATCTCCTTTAATAAACACGACATACGAATAATAAGCCTAAAAAAATAACAGATTTTTCGGTCCAAAACTGCACACTCGTCTAATTATAGAGGCAGTCTTTTTCTGCCCTCAGTTAAGGAGTTTTGTATTTGAGTAATTTAGACTTTGATATTGTTTCGGATTTCGAGTTTATGAGCATCAATTATCCAACTTTATCCGCCGCGGCGGATTTAGCTCACTTTAGGCACTCTTACAATTATAACATATTCCCGGATACACTCTTTTATGCAAAACAAACCCAATTTTGGAAATGATAAAATGAACATAAACACTTTCTTAACAATGAGTTACGTAAATGTTGGACGCTTTGATGGGTGCCAAAACAAAGCCAATTCAAAACCAATTTAACCCAATACAAAGCCAATTTAAGCCAATTCAAACCCAATTTATTGTGGTTGCAATTAAAAGAAAATTCTGATATATGACAGGTTCAGGTGAAATAAATGAAATTAGTGAAAGAAACAATAATCTTAAGAGTGCCTATCAAAATGAATCGTAGCATCGAAAACGAGCGTTTTCGTTGCGGCACCGAAGGCGAAGCAGGCTTTTGTTCTGCATTGTCGATGCAGCCTGACGCCGTCCAGAGGCGAAATAAGCCGTTTGAACACAGATGCATTTTGTTAGGTGCTATATGTCTTTTTGTGATGCTTTCAAGCTGTCAGGGTTCCGTTATGACCGGATTGGATTGTGTGGATTCGTATAGTCAAGTGTTTCATGGCAAGCGCGTTGGAATCATAACCAACCATACTGCATATAACAGTAACGGCAAGTATATAGTAGATGTAATAAGAGGCATGCCGGATGTGAAGGTTACTGCCCTTTTCGGTCCCGAACATGGTCTGTGGGGAAAAGAGCAGGATGCAATTAAGATTGATAGCCAAATCGATCCGGCTTCCCGTTTGCAGGTTTACAGTTTGTACGGAAAAACACTAAAGCCCACCCCTGAGATGCTGCAGAATATAGACATCCTGATTTTCGATATACAGGACATCGGCGCTCGATTTTACACGTATATTTATACGATGTCTTTGGCAATGGAAGCGGCGGCGGAAAATGGTAAGCGTTTTGTTGTTTTGGATCGTCCTAATCCCATAAATGGTTTATGTGTTGAAGGTAATGTACTCGATCCGGCCTTGAGCAGTTTCGTTGGTTTATACCCTGTCCCCGTCAGACACGGTATGACCGCGGGAGAATTAGCGAAGATGTTTAATGACCAGGGCTGGCTTAAAGATGGTGTTAAAGCCGACCTTGTAATAATACCTATGAAAGGTTGGCATCGCCGAATGTGGTACGACCAGACCGGACTGTCTTTCATTAAGACCTCACCCAATATGCCCGACCTTCAAACCGCCGAAATCTATCCGGGACTGTGTCTTTTGGAAGGTACTAATATTTCCGAAGGCAGAGGGACCAAGATGCCGTTCAGGCAGTTTGGTGCTCCCTGGATAGAGTCAAAGCAATTAGCTGAGCGACTTAATAAATTGAACCTGCCGGACATGCGCTTTGATCCGGTATCTTTTACGCCTGACAGTTCAAAATATAAGGGACAGCGATGTAATGGAGTACGAATTATCATAACGGAACGTGACCGGCTTGAACCGTACTTCAGTGGGATAAGAATCGTTAATGAGATTTATCGAATGTATCCGCAGGATTTTCAATGGAAAGTAAAGCACTTCGATCGTTTGTGTGGAACCTCAACGATTCGCAATGAAATCACAAACCGGTCATCTCTGAATAGTCTCCGCAGCAAATGGCAAGCTGAGCTGAAACAATTTCACAAAATCAGGAAGAAATATCTTATATACACTGATTAAAAACTTAAGGGATAATGGCTTTGTCAGGATTTTTCTTTTTTATCTCGTAACCGCTCAATGGCTAAAGCAACAGGGGAGGGCACTTCTTTACCCTGCTTCTGCCCGGATTCCACTTCTTCCATCGCTTCGTGAAGAGTAATGCACGCCTGCTCGTAACTGCACTGCGTTTGTTGAGCAATTAAGCGCGAGCCGCGGTCAATAAGTTTTTTATTACTTGGCGAGAGCCAGACCATTGCGTTACCGATGACCCGATCCATGCGAACCATGGTTGCGGTAGAAAGTGTATTCAGGATAAGTTTAACGGCAAGATGGTGCCATAACTGCAAAGGTGAATCTGTTAGGCTGCAAGGGAACTTGAATGTTTCTTCGGTGGAGGGGGCGGCATTCGTCAACCCTATAGCTAATGCGGCTGTTTTGTTGTACTGTGGACCGAATTTCTGCGAAGCTGTTTGCATTAGAATGTCTGTTTCACCTTCGGCGGTTATCACAACCAATGCTGAATCAGGGGCGTCAGAACGTGAAGGATCCGGCTCGTTGCCAATCATAAATTTGTATATTTCAGAATTGTCGAGTTTTGGTGGTTGGGACTTTAGAGCCGCCGGTGCTTTCAATTGCTCGTAAACCCTGCGCTGCCAATTAAGGCCTCTTGGTTCGCGCTGCAGCAGGGCATGCCATGCTTCTTCAGTGGTCCTGAACGGATCCTTTACAAATGCCCATGAGTTTGGAGAGAGGGTGTCTCCATGTTTTCGGAAAGGGGGTATCATAAACGTTGGCGAGCGCTCGGTCGTATCCGTTAAAACGTCCAGCAGAAATGAATCGGCCATATAGGTTACAAGGCCTCCATTGCGATAGATGTCTTCTTCAAATCTTGTTGCACGAGTAAGCATATCAACGGCCTCAGAGCCCGATAGCTGCTCCATGAGTTCGGTTAGTAATCTTAGGTAATCAGCAGGTTCGAACTCATAGAGTCCTGATTTCAGCATCTGCTCCTGTGACAGTTTATCTTTTAATAAACGAACCAAAGCTGTCTCAAGGGCACTGCCGACAACGAACAATTCGGCTGTCGTAGCCTGCATTCTTGTCGAACCGGTGATTGCCATCGGCCCGGTGGTCAAATCGAGCCTGGTGATAAGTGGTTCTTCAATTATTTCACGTGAGCGCTTGACGTGACGGCATAATACTTCGGTTGGATTGTTATAGACAAAAAAGACTCTTGCTCCGACATCAAATCCCTCCCATGCAGTACCGATTACAAAAGGAGTTTCTCCTCCTTCGGTGATGGCAACGACTACATCGCCGGATTGCACATTGTGTTCTTTCATCTGGTATCGGCCGAAGTCCGGGAAATCTTCATATCCCTCGACAGATTTAATTAAAGCAAAATCCCCCCCGGCCATCACACTGAAGACGCGGTCTTCCAAATTTGGAACATATTCAGAGAGTTCATTCTTTGAGTTGCGCCAAAACCGACGCCAGGCTGCTTCGAGAAGTATGCTCAGGCGTCCCGTAGATCCGCAGCCGGTGAAGAAAATCCGCTTATTTTTCTTCATTGCTTCGATAAAAGCTTTTATGAGTTCCTGGAATGAATCCTGCCGAAGGACCTTCGCCATCGCAGGCGGGATTTCATCGTCAACGGACTGCAACAACCTTATCGCGGCAGGAAGGTTGTCTTTGGCTGTTTGCGAGAGTGCTTTGGTTTTAGGGTGAAAAGATTCCGTTAGCAACTCACCTAAACGAAACGTATGTTCCCGGCTTAAGAATTCTTCAGCTCTTTTAATTGCATCCGACATTACAACTCCTTGACACTTATAAATTCTTGGACAATATTCGTATCATTTTATATGGACAATGTAAATACACTTTTATTAATCAAGTACGTTGCAGATATGGTGAAGCCGATATATAATTCATTTAATGACTGTCAGCGTCGAAAAATATCTGCATTACTAAATCAAAGGTAAGATGATAGTGAGCAGCGGTATTCGAAACATTGCATCTAAGGGCAAAATGCGGATTGCGGGTCTGATGTCAGGTACATCCGTTGATGGTGTTGACGTTGCCGTAGTCGATATCACAAAGCAAAAGGTTAACTTGCTGGTTTTTGATGTATTGCCATATCCCAATGCTTTACGCAGGGAAATAGTCCGTCTATGTCGCCCCGAAACAGCTCTATTGGACAATATATGCCATTACAATTTTGTACTGGGCGAAGTTTTTGCCGATGCGATAATTAAGCTCTGTTCCAAAAGCGGCATACCTTTGAGTTCGATTGATCTGGTGGGTTCGCATGGCCAAACGGTATATCATAATCCTCGAGGCAGGCGGTACAGCAAAAAGACAATACGTTCGACCCTGCAGATAGGAGAGCCTTCTATAATCGCTCAACGGACCGGCATTACAACAGTGGCGGATTTCAGGCCCCGCGACATGGCTGCCGGCGGCGAAGGTGCTCCTTTGGTGCCCTATGCCGATTATATTTTATTTGGCCGAAACAGGTCATCTCGTGCCGTTCAGAATATTGGCGGTATTGCGAATGTAACTTTCCTTCCGCGCTGTTGTAAACAGGATGATATTATCGCCTTTGACATTGGGCCCGGCAATATGGTAATCGATGGTATCATTCGGCTGATAAGTGGTAATAGTCGGCGTTTTGATTCGGGTGGAAAAATGGCGGCGAAGGGCACAGTCAATAAAAGGCTTCTTAATGAAATGCTCCGGCATCCTTTTCTAAAACGGCTTCCGCCAAAATCAACCGGCCGGGAAGAATTCGGACAAGCCTTTTCCAGCAGGATATACAAACAAGCTACAGAAAAAAGCATAGCGAATGCTGATATAGTGGCAACTATAACAGCATTTACAGCTAAAAGTATCGCTCAGGCATACCACAATTTTCTTCCAGCATTACCGGATGAGATTATATTATGCGGGGGCGGCTCTCGTAATAAAACGCTGGTGGAAATGTTGCACAGCGAACTTCCCGACGCTAAGATGCTCTCTACCGATGATTTTGGTATTAGTGTCGATGCAAAGGAGGCGGTTTCATTTGCTGTTTTAGCCTGGGCGACTATAAAGGGATTAACAAACAATGTGCCCGGAGTCACCGGTGCCGAGAGGCCTGTTGTTATGGGGAAGATAATACCAGCATGACGAAAAAACATAGACTTCTGCCGACTACTGAAAAACGCAATCGCGCAAGCGAAAATATCGATAAGCTATCGACAAAGCAGATTGTTGATCTTATTAACACTGAAGATGCGTTCGTGCCCGTTGCTGTTGCGCGGCAGAGCAAACATATTGCTGCAGCGATCGATTTGATTGTAGAAGGATTTAAGAAGGGTGGACGGTTATTTTATGTTGGAGCAGGCACGAGTGGTCGGCTGGGTGTTTTGGATGCCTCAGAGTGCCCGCCAACTTTTGGTGTGCCGCCTTCACTTGTTCAGGGAATTATAGCCGGTGGGCGGCGTGCACTGGTCCGGTCGGCGGAAGGCGCTGAAGATTTCCCGGAAGATGGGGCTG
>CAZWME010000403.1:0-5412 GCA_964634515.1 uncultured Pirellulales bacterium
CCGGAAAACCGAAAACCCAAAAAATATTACCCTTATCACTGAGCAATACTCGCAGGTCTTTAACGGCAAGAAATAATAACTTCTTCATCAGTCTCGAAGCCTCCGTCCTGTAAGGTTGAGAAAAACATCCTCAAGATTGGCGGTTTGAACTTTCAACGTGTTAAAACGCACCCCGCTGCGGTTAAGCATTGCAAGAGATTCCATAGGCTGGCTCGTCTCGAATCTAATTCTCGACTCTTCAAATTGCACTTTCTCACTATCGATGTATTGTTTGATACTGTCAGGATTTGAAAGTTTTTCGAATTCGACCTCTATATAGGAAGGTCCGCCATGCTTTTTAATAAGATTGTCAACGCTGTCCATATCCAGAATTTTGCCATGGTCAAGAATCGCCACTCTGTCGCAAAGACGCTGGGCCTCCTCCATATAGTGAGTTGTATAGATGATAGTCCGGCCCTGATTTTTCATGGTCTCGATAGTGTCAAATATCAAATTGCGGGACTGCGGATCCACCCCCACAGTCGGTTCATCAAGCAGCAAAAGAGGCGGCTCGTGCAAAAAAGAGCACACCATATTAAGCCGGCGCTTCATACCCCCGCTATATTTCGAGGCCCGATCATTACCGCGTTTTTTCAGCCCCGCAATTTCAAGGCAATCATCTACACGCTCTTTCAACCGTCGTCCGCTTAATCCGTATATCCTTCCAAAGAAACGCAGGTTCTGGCGGGCCGAAAGCTCTTCGTATATCGCCAATGCCTGCGGAACCACACCCAAAGATGAACGAACCTCGACCAGACTCGGATCGGTCTTTCCGTCTAACGACACGGTTCCCCCGTCTGGCTTTAGGAGCCCGCAAAGCAACTGAATGGTGGTCGTTTTACCGGCCCCGTTCGGTCCGAGCAATCCAAAGGTCTCGCCCTTTTCCACCGCAAAGCTCACATCGTCCACCGCAATAATGTTTCCGTATCGTTTCTTTAGATTGTCAGCCTTAATCATGCGAACCTGTCCTGTTAGTGGATTGACCCCGATTGGTTTCTATCCTGAAAGTTCCTTTGAGCGCTCATATGCCCTGTTAATAGCAGCTGATATCAGCTCGCTTATCTTACCTTCTTTGAATACTTTAAGAGCAGCTTCGGTCGTTCCGCCGGGCGAGGTAACCTTTCGCCGAAGAACAGCCGGGCTTTCACCGTTTTCATCCGCTTCGACAGCGAGCAGACCCGCCCCTTTAGCGGTCTGCAACACCAAATCTTTCGCTGCATCTTCAGGCAGACCTAATCGGATACCTGCCTTTATCATTTCTTCCATTAAAAGAAAATAATAGGCGGGCCCGCTGCCGCTTAATGCCGTTACGGCGTCTATTAAATCCTCATCATCAACAATAACCGCCGTACCGACGGCCGACAAAATCTCCACAGCTTTATTCAGCATCGGCTTTGCACGTTCATTTCCAAACAATGCCCCGGCTCCCTGCCCGATCAGCGCCGGTGTATTCGGCATCACACGAACTATCGCGACATCCCCAAGAACGCTGATTATATTCGCAACCTTTATACCTGCTGCGATAGATATAATAAGCTTTTCGCCGCCGATAGCGCCTTTGATACTTTCCAGCGCATCGGTCATTTTCTGGGGCTTGATACTCAAGACGACCGTCTGGGCCTTTGACGCCAGCTCACCGTTTCCTTCGCAGGCAATAACGCCATACTTTTCAGAGAGGAATTTAAGCTGCTCAGCCCTGATATCACTTACAAAAATATTTTCAGGGCTATATAGTTTGGCGCTTATTATACCCTTTATCAGGGCCTCAGCCATATTGCCGGCGCCGATAAAACCGATTGTTTCCATCTTTTTCCTTCTTAAAGACAAGTTAACTGTTCAGTTCTTTCAAGATTATTCCCATAATTAAAAATAAGCTTCCGTTATAACTTACCGGAAAGGTACTCTTCTTCACTTACTAAAGCAGACTCGTTTACTGTTCTCTCGGCCTGTTCATAATACTTATCGTTGAAAGGATAACCGTCGAGCCGTAAAATTCCTGTTCCACTCCCGAGACCGCGACAGGCTTCGATAATGAAATAGACTCCAAAATCACCTGATATTCTCGCTTGCAAAACAAAAGCCTCTTCATAGATATTGTAATGATTTTGCCTGTTGGTCCTGTTCTTTAAGCGTATTAGGCCGGTTAGCTCCTCCGCCCCGTTCGGTGTAAAATAATATAACTTCCAATCGTATTTAGCAGGCAATTCAATCGATTCTTGAACTAATGCACCGCTATCTTTTTCAAAATATACTCTGCCCTGTTCGGTGTCGAACACAAGATAAGAATCATATAACCGATCATTTTCCTTTCCTGCTGCAACAAGCCATTGATGGACAGTGTCCATAATATTAGAATTTACCCATGTAAAAAGCCGTTTCTCCTCGGTCCTAAGCTCCTCCTTGTCTGTCGAGGATTGGCCTGCACTAAGATCCATCATATAGACGCATAGCGAACAAATAACAAGCAAGGTAATCCCGGCAAGAAAATAGATATTTATTTTTCGTATGAAACCGCTTTCTTTTGAAATACTATTCTTTGATTGATATACTCTGTTCCGCATTACTTAAATCTCCAAAAGCATTAAAATTTTCCTCTCCATCAGGACAAAAAAGTAATATCTTCACAACACATAAATGCTTTACATTTTATATCAATATCATACAATTGGCTGCGGCTTGTCAAAGTTTAATATAAGGATAGTTACGGAGAAAAGCAATGCAAAAACAAGCTGAATATTCCGAAGCAATCAAAACGAAATATCCCGAACAGGTGGTTATAGCCATCGCCAAAGACAAGGCAGGCCGGGCCAATCCTGTCACGCTGGGCTGGACGATGATTGTATCGGGAAATCCGCCGATGATGTCAATAGCCGTTGCAAAGAAGCATTACTCGATAGAAGCCATCACGCATTCGAAATGCTTTACGATTTCCTTTCCATCGGCACAGATGGCTGATGCGGCCTTATTCTTCGGCTCGAAGTCCGGCCGCGACATCGACAAATTCGCCGAGTTCGATTGCAAAACAGAGCCTGCCCAGGCAATCGATTCGGTATTGTTAGCCGATGCCGTCGCCAATTTCGAATGCACCCTCGATTCGCAGATACCCGCCGGCGACCATATTATCTTTGTCGGAAAAATTGTCGCCTCCCATATCAACACCGAACCGAAAAAACGCCTATATACCATCGGCCCGGGACATAAATTAGGCCCCGCATCCTGAAAAACCGCTTCTTACCTGTAATATGTAGCATTGCGTAAAGTTCGAATATGTGACTTGTCATTCATTCTATGAAGCCAGGCCTGTAAAGCTTAAATGACCTTCCGGGGGCTTTAAATTAAAAGATAAGAAAGCGGTATGTAAGATTCTACAAATGGACTTGACTGCCTTTTCGTTGCACTTCTACGGAAGTTATATCAACGAGGTATGTAAATATATAAACAAGGGATTTTCCTTGACGGGAAGGTATATAATTTGGTATAGATAGTATATTCAGTGAAGCTTATGTCTGTGGAGACAGATACGATAGTGTTTTTTGTCTCTTAGGAGACGAGTTTATTTATCCATATAGAGGAGGAGTAATTATGTATTGCTCCAGAGGCAGAGTTTTATGTAAGAACTTGACGACTTTGTGCTGCGCAGCCTCATATTCATACTTCTCATCAATTAACCATTTCTATATAGTGAACAATCCCGGGATATCAGGCTTCGGTGTGTGGCCGGAGCGAAATTTCCCCTCAGTTTTCAGTTAAAAATCAGGAGGAACAAAATGACACGCTTAACCATAATTTGCATCAGTTTTATTATCGTTAGTTTGATGTTTGCAGAACAAAGCTATGCCGAAGTTGATTCTGAAGCCGTTCTTGGGATATGGCTCCTTGATGAAGGAAATGGTGATATTGCTGAGGATGCATCTGAGAACGGCAATGATGGCACGATCATGGGCGCACCTGCCTGGGTTGCTGGTCAGTCAGGCAAAGCCCTGGAGTTCACCGGGTCATCGACTTACGTTGATTGCGGCAATCCTGAATCTTTTAATGTCGAGCTTTTCTCCATATCATTTTGGTCCAATCTTCCAAGCGCTCAAGAATGGAACCATATGATTTCAAGGGGTTCCCATGTAGCCAGTGGCACTCCTGGCTCAGTTAATTGGGGCGTTATGATGTACGACGCCCAGGAGACAATCCTTTTTGAAACATTCAATGACACCGGTTGGACTGGTATCACAGCCGATACCACTGCCGGCCAATGGCATCACGTCGTTGCCACCTATGATGGAGATACGATGCAACTCTATCATGACGGCGTATTAGCTTCAAACACATCGGGAGCAGGTATTTTGCTTGACCCGAGTAGATCGTTTGTGATTGGCGCTAGATCTGACGCTGGCTCTGCCGGCGGCTTCTATACGGGAAGCATTGACGAGGTGGGCTATTTTAATGCCATTCTTGCGCCCGAGGATATTGAAGAGATAATGAACAATGGTCTTGCTGGATTCACTGGCGGCCAGCCCCTCGCTCGGCGTCCGGACCCGAAAGATGGCGCCATGCACGCCGATACCTGGGTGACTCTTGGCTGGCGGGCCGGTGATTATGCTCTCTCGCACGACGTGTACATCGGCGATAATTTTGACGCTGTGAATGATGGCGCCGAAGGTACGTTCATCGGTAATCAGGCCGAAAACTTTATTATTGCCGGCTTCCCGGGTTTCCCTTATCCGGAGGGCCTTGTCCCGGGAACGACTTACTACTGGCGAATAGATGAGATCAACGATGACGACCCGAACAGTCCCTGGAAAGGCGAAGTTTGGAGTTTCAGTATTCCACCCAAAACTGCATACTTTCCCGACCCAGCCGATGGCGGCGAGTCTGTAGTTGTAGATGTCAAACTTAGCTGGACAGAGGGTTTCGACGCGAAGTTGCACTATGTATATTTTGGTGACAATTTTGACGATGTCAGCAATGCCGCTGGCGCTATTCCCCAGGGAACTACGGTTTACACTCCCGGCCCGCTTAAATTGGCCAAGACTTACTATTGGCGGATCGATGAGTCTGATATTTTCAACACTTACAAAGGTGACGTCTGGAGTTTCACTACAGAAGGAGCAGTTGAGGCTCTGGAGCCGGCTAATGGCGCTGTGGACATTACGCAAACACCGATTCTAACCTGGACACCGGGAGTCAATGGTGCTTCGCATGAGATTTATTTCGGCACTGACGCCGACGCCGTCAAAAACGCCGACACAAGTTCCCCCGAATACAAAGCCAGCGGAAACCTTGGTTCCGAAAGTTATGACCCCGGACAGCTTGAGTGGAATACCACCTACTACTGGCGTGTTGATGAGGCCAATAGCGCCAACGCCGACAGCCCGTGGA
>CAZWME010000404.1:0-5407 GCA_964634515.1 uncultured Pirellulales bacterium
TCCTTTCCTGTGTACCCCTTATAACACCAGAAAAGTCCGGGCGTTCAACAAAAAATAACGGGCTGCCCGTCATTGCCCCGAAAAATCGGGCAGCGACCCGAACAAACCCGTCACAGAAGACACGGCGGTCGAGAGTGGCCGCGATCTCACTTGAGATTCATCGACAGTATCTTGACCTCGGTCATATCTTCGATCATTTCAGTTCAGTGTTCGAATATCCCGAGGGCGTGCGCGTATTTAGTACAACGCGTCACCAGCGCGGTTGTACCAGCGAATCCCAGGCCTATGTGATTGGAACCAAGGGGAACGCCGATTTGAAAACAGGTACGATTACGGGCGGAAATCCCTGGCAAGCCGCAAGCCGTGGAAGGATCAACAGCCATCAACTCGAACAAGATGCATTTCTTGCCGCGTTGCGAGCCGGAAAAATAATCAATAATGGTGACTACATGGCCAAGAGTACCTTGATGGCAATAATGAGCCGGATGAGCGCATACACCGGTCGAAGTCTTACCTGGGAACAGGTCTTTAATTCCCAAGAAGACCTTTCACCGTCAGGATATACCTGGGATGCCGAACCGCCCCGGGCGAAAGTGGCCGTACCGGGCGTAACAAAGTTCATTTGATCGCCCGGGCTCGAAATGTTCGTGTTACACTACATATGAAATATACCAATATGATTATCTTCAGGATCAATTTTGCTTCCGTTTCATATATTGTTCAAGAGTAGAAATATGTGTTGCCTGCTAAAATTACAGGACTGCCCAGACGATTGAGTTCGATGAAAGGTTTGCAAAGATGTATCAAAAAAACTTAATAACAATGTTAATATTAGCCTGCTTTTCAGTAACTTGTGCTTTTGCCAAAACAACAATCGAGCCCCTTGTGCGCGTAGTCGATCTGGATGTCGGTCAAACTCGCCAAGTCACGCTCCATGACGGCAGCAAGGCAGCAGTAACTCTTTTAGAGTTGAGCGAGAAACGAGATTCAGTTCGTAAGGCAGTACGAAAGGCGCAGGTAAAAGTAAAGGTCAATGGCCGGACAATATCCCTGATTTCTTCGACGTATAATCTGCCGAAGGCCATAGGTGATGTCCAGATTGATTGTCCGGTCACAAAGGGCTACATACAGAACAGCAGCAAAGACAACACATGGGGCCTCGCCAAAGACGCTCGTCTTCGGCTATGGCCCGCCGGCTCGCCATGGATTCGCCCCGGCACATTCATCTACCCGGTAAAGCAGAAGTGGTTTGCCAGCGATACCCAGATGGCCAATGTTCCCTGCTATGTCAATGCCTGTGACATACCTGCGAGCAAGAGTATCTACTATCACTATGGACTGGACTTCGGCGGTTCGGAAGGATTAGTAGAAGTCGTCGCAGCTACGGATGGATTAGTTGTTTCTGTCGGTGATCGCTCTCTTGAAGGCTACAAGGATACGCCGGTCAGACCACGTTACGACGTGGTCTATATCATCGATGATCGCGGCTGGTATTACCGCTACAGCCATCTTGCGATGATTGCTACCCCGGTGATTCCAGGCAAGCGGGTGAAGATGGGACAGCGCATCGGACTTATCGGCAAAGAAGGTGGCAGTGGTGGCTGGTCACATTTACATTTCGATATCAAATGCCGTCAGACTTCCGGAAAGTGGGGTACGCAAAACGGCTATGCATTCATCTGGCAGGCGTACCAGCAACAATACTGTCCGGAGATTATCGCAGTGGCCAGACCACATCATTTGGTCTATACAGATGAAATAGTCCAACTTGACGCTTCAAAGAGCTGGTGCAGGAAGGGACAGATTACAAAGTACGAATGGACATTCTGTGACGGCACTAAAGCGAAAGGAGATACCGTCAATCGCCTGTATAAGCAGGCGGGTCAATACAGCGCGGTTGTGAAGGTAACGGATTCGTCTGGAAACTTTGCATATGATTTTGCTGTGGTTTATGTAATCGACCGCAATCATCCCGAGCGCGTACCGCCCGCGATCCATGCGAACTATTATCCTACGTTCGGTCTGATGGCAAACGATGAGGTGATATTTAAAGTGCGGTCATTTGCGACACAGTATGGTGAGGAAGTATGGGATTTCGGAGATGGAAGCGCCCCGGTGAAAGTTCTGTCCGATGGTAACGCGAACCAGCATAATCCAGCAGGCTATGCCATCACGCGACATCGATATGAAAAAGCCGGGGACTATGTCGTTACGGTTAGACGGAGTGACGAACACGGATATGAGGCGGTGGGACACTTGCATGTGAGGATCAATTGATACCTGCTATGGCAGCGGTAGCTTTCTATAATGAGCAGCTATCCACATTGCGTTAGGTAATTAGAAAGGACAATCATAGTCAATCAGAAATTAACGCGAATGGAGTTTATTGGTGGTTTTTAGGTGTATTTTGATGAAAACAACAAAGGATTCAGGAAAATTTTTTCAAAATTAGGATGAAATTACGTTATTATATCATTTGATGCTTGCAGAAGTGATTCAACAAAAAATATGGAAATCCAAACTATTTACGAGGTACCAATGACTAACAAAATACTCTCTTTAATATTGTTGTTATGGTTTTTATCACTCGACGCAGCAGGACAGATTCCCGAGGGATTTGTGCTCATCAAAGGTACGCAATACGAAGGCGGTCGTATTCGTGTGGAAGACTTTGAAATGTTGGACCACACCGTTACCAATGCCGAATACCGGGCCTTCGTTGATGCCACAAGACATGTTGCACCACTACATTGGCAAAACGGACAAATCCCGGTTGGTAAAGAGGATTATCCTGTAATTTTTGTCAATCGTTATGACGTCCGAGACTATCTGCAATGGCTCACGGAGCAGGATGGCCGGGTATACCGATTACCGACTGGAATTGAGTTTAGACATGCAGCCTATGGCGGCCTGAACCGTCCTCGCTATCCGTGGGGTAATGATAAACCAGAAAATCAGGCTAATTACGATGCTCGTGGATCGCGTCGATTTGATGCCTGGCAGGAGTATTTGCGCCCAGCCAGGTGGGGCCAGGCTAACGGCTATGGCTTGTACTGTATGGCGGGTAATGTATGGCAGATGGTACTGAACCGATACGATCCGGCTACTAAAAAATGGATTTATCGCTTAAAGGAACCCGAGTTCAAGGGACAAAGTGTAATGGGCGGCTCGTGGGCGCGGGGTGCAGCATATCTGCGCTGCGGCTACGGTGTGGGTATGCAGGCAGGTTTGCGACATCCTGACTTAGGATTCAGACCGGTGCGGGAACCAAAAGGGGACGATTGGCGGGTGAAAGTTCGGCGTCTGTGCGCGATCTCAAGTGATAACGGTCAAATAGCTCTAAGCTGGGGATTTCTTCGGGACGATGCCAAGGATGTTCGTTTTCATGTGTACAGAGCATCGGACCGGAACCATGGTGGACAAAGAATTACCCAGGTTCCACTTAGTCGGAAAACGTGTTTTACCGATACTGGATTAAAGCCCGGAAATCGATACCAATACTATGTACGCCCGGTGGATACAAAGGACAGGCAGCTAAGACGTTCCGAATGGGTAGGTATTACCTCAAGAGATGTTTGCGATCCACTCATTGCCACCTATACTCCCATTTGCAAACCGGGTTCACTCGTTCCAATCTTTGGTGACCTGAACGGTGATGGCGCTTTGGACTGTGTGATCCGTATGGATAACGGCAATCGTGAGATGTCACAGGATTCTGGTGTGCCCGTACAGATGGAGGCCTTTACCTCGTACGGGCGTTCCCTTTGGCGTAAAGACATTTGCTTTCATGACCACTGTTACGGCAGTGCCAACAATGTACCCTTCAACGTCTGGGACATGGACGGTGATGGCAGGGCGGAGATCATTACGCGACTGCAAATCGGTGATGCGGTCTATGTAGCGATTCTGGACGGGATGAGCGGCCAGGTAAAATGCAAAATGCCCTGGGTACCGATTGCCACCGATCATCAGGGCTCGTCCACACGAATTCATCTCTCCATAGCCTATTTAGACGGAAAGCGTCCGGCCGTAATAACCCAGAGCGGTTTGTATGAGAACGAGATATTCACTGCTTATGATGCCCAACTGAATCAAATGTGGAAGTTCAAAAGTTTCGGGGCAACAAGCGGCAGTGGAGGGCACAAGATTGAAGTGGCTGATGTTGATGGGGACGGAAAACAAGAGGTGTTTAATGGTACCACCTGCATCAACCATGATGGATCACTGCGCTGGTCCCTGTACCGGCAGCATCCCGATATTGTTTCGATTCACGATCATTTGCCCAAACGAACGGGATTGGAAGTTTTTTATATTGTAGAATCGAGTATGCATGCAGGTGTCTATATGGTGGATGCAGACTCTGGTGAGGTCATCTGGAAGCTCAACCGGGAGGACGATTCGCGCTGGACCCATGGGCATCGCGGTTGGAGTGCAAACATTTGGGATGCTTCTGACGGATATGAGTGCGTTTCCAACCGGGCTGGTCATAGTGATAATCACCTCCTGATGTTCTCGGCATCAGGGCGTTTACTGCTGGATCCCTTCCCGAACGGCTATACACCCGTTGAGTGGGATGGTGATGATACGCGCGAGTTATTGAGTGCGAACGGATCAGTTCTTAGTAATTTCAATGGTACTGCAGCCGTGCCCGTAAGGGGGGTCAATCCAAATCCTGTCGCGAATAGCTACGTACTCATGGTGGCAGACCTGTGTGGAGACTTCCGGGATGAACTGGTTTTAGGTCTCCGCACTAAAGAAGGAAAAGATGCCATAGGTATCGTAACTGCATCAAATCCTGTGGCTAAGCGATGCCTTGCAGCCTGGGAGGAACTTGACTACCGACTATGGGTGGCTCGCAACCGCGGTGGTGGGTACGCCTCTATCTACGACCGGGAGCTGCAACCAGGTGATTAAAGTCAATTTCTGTGCATTTTCGCAGGAATACTCTAATCCGTATAGCAAGAAGAAAATATGGATACAGATGTATCTGCTCCGTTAGAATCCAGACAATGCCCTCATTGCCAGAAGGGAACACTCGTCTGTATAGGGCGTCTGTCTCGCCGAGGGAGGGCACCACCGTGAGAGAACTTACCTTAATCTCATCGATGATCAAGTTTAATCCGAAAGACATACCCAACGGATAGGGCTTGCATACTTTGAAGCTAAAAGATAACATAGGTGATTGATTTGACAACTGGTTAGACGTTATCGTTCGGGTCCTATATGAACAAATGTACCCTTATGAGTTCAGTATTTCGTAGGAGTTTCCTAATACCTGTCATCCGAATACATGATGATAGAAGACGATGGATCGGGATCATCACCGCGTTCGGCATAGTGCTTCTGAACACCGGAGTGCTTAATGCCTGGCCGCCGCGGATCGGGTTTCTGGCCGTTGAGTCTTCGC
>CAZWME010000405.1:0-5395 GCA_964634515.1 uncultured Pirellulales bacterium
CTGGTTTGTGTGGAAAAGAACCAGGAGATATTGAGGCCTTCGATAATCTGGTGCGACAGCAGGGCCGTGCAAATCGGCGAGCAGGCGGCCAAAGACATTGGGACAAAGAAGTGCCTTAAGAACCTTTTTAACCTGCCGGGTAATTTTACGGCATCCAAATTAAAGTGGGTCAAAGAAAATGAGCCGGAAGTCTATTCGAAGATTCATAAGATTATGCTGCCCGGTGAATATATCGCGATGAAGATGACGGGCGAGATAAGAACTACGCCGTCGGGTTTGTCCGAAGGGGTAATGTGGGATTTCGGGAAAGATGGATTGGCGGAATTTGTCCTGGAAAACTATGGATTCTCTAAAGATTTAATTCCTGGAACTGTACCGACGTTCTCTATTCAGGGTGAGCTGACCAGCTCTGCTTCTTATGAACTTGGCCTTAAGGCCGGAACAAAAGTAAGTTACAGGGCAGGTGACCAGCCTAATAACGCACTGTCACTTAATGTGTTGCAGCCGGGGGAAATTGCAGTTACGGCCGGGACATCGGGCGTGGTTTATGGAATCAGTGATAAGAAAAACTACGACCAGCTCTCACGGGTTAATATATTTGTTCATGTCAATCACTCGAAGGACGAGCCGAGATACGGCGTCTTGCTTTGCCTTAACGGGACGGGAATTTTGAATAGCTGGCTCAAACATAACTTTGTAGCCGGCGAGGGTTTGGATTATGAGCAGATGAACGAGATGGCGGCCGACGTTGCGGTCGGTTCCGACGGGCTGATGATACTGCCTTACGGTAACGGTGCTGAGAGGACGCTGGAGAACACCGAATTCGGGGCATCCGTTCACGGGTGGAACTTTAATATTCATAAGAAGGCGCATTTCCTGAGAGCGGCCCAGGAGGGAATCGTTTTTGCGCTGAATTACGGCCTTGGGATAATGCGCGATATGGGGATTGAGCTGGAAACGGTCAAAGCGGGAAATGCGAATATGTTCCTTAGTCCGCTGTTTGCCGAGGCCTTTGCGACGATTACCGGTGCGACCGTGGAGCTTTATAATACAGACGGCTCACAGGGGGCCGCAAGGGGAGCGGGAATAGGAGCGGGTATTTACAAGGGCCCCGAGGATGCCTTTATAGGCCTGGAGCCGGTCAAGGCGATTGAGCCTAATAAGAAATTGGCATCGGCCTATCAGGAGGCCTATGGAAGATGGGAAGATGTTTTGAAAGGACAGTTATCAAGTTAGATGACTGTAAAAAAATAAATTGAAGAATAATCGATTGATTGCATAAGGAGTAATTAAAATGGCGGAATACTTTCCAGAAGTTAAGGGGGTAAAATACGAGGGACCTGACTCAAAAAATCCTCTTGCATTTAAGTATTATAATCCCCAGGAGGTTGTACTTGGAAAAACAATGGCCGAACACCTGCGATTTTCAGTATGCTACTGGCACACTTTAAAAAATTTAGGAACCGACCAGTTCGGTGGTAATACCATTATTCGAAAATACAACGATTCATCCGATCCAATGGAAATCGCGGATATGACATTGGAAGCTGCTTTTGAGTTATTCACAAAGTTAGGCGTAAATTTCTGGTGCTTCCACGACAGAGACATTGCTCCTGAAGCGGATGACCTTGCCCAAACCAATAAGCGTCTCGATAAAATAGTCCAAAAAGCAAAGAAGCTTCAGGCTGACACCGGAATTAAGCTGCTTTGGGGAACGACTAACGCTTTTTCTCATCGTCGATTCATGGCCGGTGCGGGTACCAATCCGTCGCCTGAGGTCTTTGCTTATGCGGCGAGTCAGATTAAGAAAGCTATTGAGATAACAAATGAGCTTGGCGGACAGGGCTATGTCTTCTGGGGTGGACGTGAAGGTTATGATACATTGCTCAATACCGATATGAAACGTGAATTGGAACATATGGCTTTGCTTCTACAGATGGCGGTTGATTACAAAAAGAAAATTGGCTTCAAAGGACAGTTTTATATAGAACCAAAACCTAAGGAACCTACCAAGCATCAGTATGATTTTGACGCGGGCAATTGCTTTGCTTTTTTACAGAAATATGCTCTGCTTGACGACTTTAAGTTAAACATTGAATCCAACCATGCAACGCTGGCCGGCCACGATTTTTGTCATGAGCTTGCCTTTTGCGTTGCAAATAATATACTCGGCTCGGTCGATGCTAATCGGGGTGATCTTCTTTTAGGCTGGGACACAGACCAGTTTCCAAACGACATTTACGAAACAACATTGGCTATGTACATTATTCTCAAAGGCGGTGGTTTTACCACCGGCGGTCTCAATTTCGATGCACATGTAAGACGTCAATCTATAGATCCCATTGACCTTTTCTATGGTCATATTGGTGCTATGGACGTTTTTGCGCGGGGACTGAAAAATGCCGCAAAGATGATCGAAGACAAAACCTTCGAGAACGCTGTCAAGGATCGTTATCAAAATTGGGACAAAGGGCTCGGCTCAAAAATTGAAAAGAAACAGGCAGGCTTCGAGGAGCTTGAAGCCTATATCCTTGAACACGGCGAACCGGAACTCCAAAGTGGCCGCCAGGAGTTGCTCGAAAATCTTTTGAACGATTACATTTAAACCGAAGTCGAACAAAGGGTAGTATTGGTTGATGCTCAGGGTGATTTCGATAATATGAAAACACGTCGTGATTTTTTGAAGAGCTTGATGATAGGGGGAGTTGCAGCCCTTGTCCCATCAGCCGGATTTGCCAGGTTTGTTGCCAGGCAAAAACGAAAGCCCAATGTAGTGATGATTGTCTGCGACGATCTCAACGACTATATTACGGGCATGGCGGGGCATCCTCAGGCGAGGACACCGTACATCGCCGGGCTGGCTCGGTCCGGGGTGGCTTTCAAACGGGCCTACAGTAACAATCCCATCTGCGCACCATCGCGCTCCAGCTTTCTCACCGGAATCTACCCTCACACTTCGAAAAATCTGTTCTGGGACATCTGGCACAAGAATCCCGTGCTCAAGAATTCTAAAACTATCATGGAGCACTTCTGCGACAACGGTTATCATGTTGTAGGCTCCGGCAAGCTAATGCATCACCATCTGCCTTCGGTCTGGAGCGAGTTCAAGCATAAGGCCGACTATGGCCCCTTCGTCTATGACGGCAAGGAAAGAGTTGCTCACCCCTCAGTGCCTGAGCCCTTCAAAAGTATCGGGCATGTTGATGGTTCCTACGCTCCGTTGTCGGATGCTCCCTATGGCTCGGATGAGGACGGCAACAAGGGCTGGATATACGGCACATGGGGCAAAGTAAACAAGTACAATTATGTTGACGAGGACAACCGCGATCCTACTCCCGATGAACGCAATGCGGCCTGGGCGGCAAATAAAATCAATGAGTTTGCGAAACAGGAAAACGGCAAGCCGTTTTTCCTGGGTGTTGGTTTTATTCGTCCGCACACCCCGCTGCACGTGCCCAAACGGTTCTTCGATATGTTCCCGAAGGACTCTCTCAAAATTCCCGTAATCAAGCCCAACGATGCCGAGGACTGTCACTATTTGGACGTTTTTAACAGCAGTCAAAAAGGGCCGAAATATTTTCGCCTGCTTAAAGAATCTTATCCTAATCTCGAATCCGCACTCAAAGCATTCACCCAGGCCTATCTCGCCAGCGTGGCCGCTGTTGACGAATGTATCGGCCGGATAGTCAAAGCTGTGGATAAGAGTACGCTAAAAGACAACACCATCATCGTTGTAACAAGTGACCACGGCTGGAACATAGGCGAGAAGGATTATCTTTTCAAGAACGCGCTCTGGGAAGAGAGTACTCGTGTGCCGCTTGTCATCCGGGCGCCGGGCGTTGCGGAACCAGGCGGCATCGCCGAGCACCCTGTTTCGCTGATCGATATCTACCCCACACTCGTTGACCTCTGTGGACTCGAAAGCGACACGAGGAAGAACAACAAAGGCGCCAGGCTGGACGGCTACAGCCTCCGTCCTTTCCTCGAAAATCCGAAATCCGAAACTTGGAACGGGCCCGACGCCGCCTTGACGATGATATATGCCGGCAATAAGACAGGAAATGATCCTACCAAACAGCATTGGTCTGTCCGGACAAAAAGGTGGCGCTATATTCTGTACAACAACGTCACCGAGGAATTATACGACCACGACACCGACCCCTACGAATGGACAAACCTGTCCGGTGATACCCGTTACGGGAAGATAAAAGCGAGCCTAAAGGCCCGGCTATTCCGCATGACCGGCCGGTAAAAAGACTGATGATGCCTATATTGAGACCCAGAGAGCTATAGAGTTTTATGCGGAAACCATATATACGTAGTTCGGAGAAAGAGATATGATGAGAAAACTTGCCTACTTAATCATGATCATGCCTTTGGTCACGATGATTTCCTGTGAGAAAAAGCCAGAATCTATTGCCCCATTTACTCTCCTTGGATTAACCGAGAAGGAGGTTGTCGCCAAGCTTGGGGAACCTGATATCAAAGGCGCCGTTCACGAAGGGCTGCAGGAATTCATGTATCAGGATATCAATTTCCGTGTCTGGCTTGAAAATGGAACCGTCACAGCTTGTCGTATTGGAGACGCATCTTCGGTTTCCCTGAACGACCGCATCCGGTGCGGTGTACCTATTGCTGATGTAGTGCAGATATATGGTGCATATACTTCTGAAGAAGAGGTCGTGGATGGAATAACCTCCGAACAGTATGCACAAGGTGTACTTTATCATAAGTGGTTATCATCTGAAAGTGAAAGATACCAATTGAGGTATCCCGGTAAACAGCTACTGTTTACTTTTTATCCTGATAAATCACTGCACAGCATATGGATCGGAAAAATCTACTGACGGAGACACACCGAACCAAGCGATTGAGAGTATCACCCAAAGGCGTCCTTTCATCTCGGTGTTATAAGGCTTAATAGAATAACAGGAGCATCATAATGAGTATTGAAGTATTGGGAATTTCCGGCAGTCCTATAGAAAACAGTAATACAGACCGACTTATTAAAGCCATATTGGATGCGACCGGACTAAAATGCGAATTTGTGAAGCTGAGCCAAATTAACATCAGACCCTGCCTTGCCTGTAAACAGTGTGTACCGGACAACATCTGCAAAGTTAAGGATGATTTTCCGGAACTTGCAGAAAAAATCAAGAAAGCCGGGGCATTGATTATTGGTGCATATATTCCCTATAAACAGATAGACGGTTTCACAAAAGCGCTTCTTGAGAGATTCTGGTCGCTCAGACATGTGACAAACCTGCTTGGGGGCAAGCTGTGTGCAACGGTCCTAACCTACCTGAGTCCCGATGCGGCGGATAATGTCAATCGATCATTGGACACACAGTTGAAGACAATGGAACGTATGGAGCTTATTGGGCAAGTGATGGTT
>CAZWME010000406.1:0-5391 GCA_964634515.1 uncultured Pirellulales bacterium
CACCTGTATGCTGGCCGTTGGTGACGCCCTTGCCTTTACACTGATGAAAGCGCGTAAATTCAGCGTTGAGGATTATGTAAGGTTCCATCCCGGCGGCTCGCTCGGCGCAAGGCTTATGACCGTCGAACAATCGATGATGTTCAGAACGGGCGAAAAATTACCTCTTGCTGACGTTGACGATACCATAGAACAACTGCTTGAAAAAACCAGCGACATAAAGCGGCACGGAGCTGTAATGGTTGTTGACAAAAACGGAAAATTGGCCGGGATAATCACCGATGCCGATCTTAGGCGGTTCCTGACCGAACACGCCGCAGGGACCTTTAAGTGCAAAGCCGGTGATGTTATGACCGCTGAGTGCAAGAAAATAAGGGCCGATGCTCTTGCAGCAGAAGCAACGGCCATTTTCCACAAATACAGAATTGATGAGCTTCCCGTGGTCGATGCCGACAACAAACCGCTCGGCCTCATCGACGTTCAGGATATCGTAACAATTAAAGTTGTAGGATAAAACTTCATAGTGCGTTATACCTGATACGTATCACGGCAGCGCAATAAGAGATACGAAATGACAGTAAACCTTGCAGACATTGAAATGTTGGTTATGGATGTTGACGGCGTTCTGACCGATGGAACGCTGATAATTAATGGCGACGGCACCGAAAGCAAATCTTTCAATTCGATGGATGGCCATGGAATTCGAATGTGGCAAAGGGCCGGACTAAAGGTTGCCTTAATCAGCGGCCGGGCATCAGACCCGACACAACAACGGGCCGAGCAATTGCAGATAGAATATGTATTTCAGGACTGTCACAATAAACTGCCCGTCTTTAAAGAGCTTCTTGAGCAGATTGCTCTTTCGCCGGACAAGGTCGCTTATATCGGAGATGATTTGACTGATTTGCCGGTAATAACATACGCCGGTTTCGGAGTTACTGTTGCCAACGCCGTCGATGAAGTTAAGCAGTATGCTGATTATATAACCACTCGCCCCGGCGGCAGTGGTGCTGTACGGGAAGTAATAGAATATATCCTGAAGAACAGCGGCAGATGGCAGCAGCTTTTGAAAAGATACCTGCCTGGAGCATGAAATGGAGTTGTTAAGATGCGAAAATTCTATATAGGTTTTATTTCGCTGGCGTTGATACTTGTAATATATCTGCTCTATAGCCGCCTGGGCACAACGACTCTGCCCGATACGGCTAAGCAGGCCGATTTCATTGATAATGTTGCCGACAGTAACATAAGTGAGTTTGAAAGTAAAGTAGGCAGGATTGGTGATGTTGGAGTGGGATCTGTTGAAATGGCCAATTTTATAACTCGCAACGAGAACCAGGAAGTTGAACGCGAAGTTGGCTTCAAAAGGCTTCTGAACAAGTCAAGAGATATATGGGAAACTGAAAAGCCGTTTATGAATATCTATCGGCGCAATTTTATATGCAATGTCACCGCTGGTACTGGAACAATACGGGTCGAAACCGCTGTGGGAAAAACAACCCCGAAGGATGCAACTTTTACTTCAAATGTAGTTATTCATATTCTCCCTGTCGGCTCGGGAAACGTCAAAGAAAGCTATATGTATCTTGACGACATAACTTTTATCAGCGATAAGTCCCTGCTTTCTACGGCCAATTCGGTCAGATATGTTTCACAGGATGCCCGAATGCTCGGTACCGGCCTTGAGCTTGTCTATGATGATCTGCTTGAGCGTCTCGAATATTTATGGATTATTGATTTAGAGAGCCTCAATATAAAAAAATCACAAGTTGATATTCTTACGGGCTCAAAAAAACAGGACAAAGAACCTGCTGATACCAATGAACAGACAGAAACAAAGCAGACGAGCAAAACTGCTGTTGCTCCTGATGCCGCAAAAACACAAATCGCCTCCCCTCAACCGGCCCCTGAACAGGTAAAGGGCGAATACTACAATTGCCTCTTTAGTAAAAATGTGCTTATTGACAGTCCTGATGAACTGGTCTTCGCTCAGGATAAAATTTTTATAAACGACATCTTCTGGGCGAAGTCCTCAGGCAGCCAACCCGACGAAGCTGACACAGATACCCAGGCTGCCTCAGCAGCCCAGCCAAATAATGCTGCCGGAGTTGCCGAAAAAAGACCGCAAAGTGCTGATAATGACGATACGAAAAATGTTACTGCTGCAAAGCCCGCCGAGCCGAACGAACCAACTGATAAACCGCAGGATATTGTTATAACCTGTGACAACGGTTTCATCATCGCCCTTAAAGATTCTCCGAAAATACTTGAAAAACTTGCAAAGACATCTATAGGCACAACTGAACCCGCTTACCGGCGCCCGGAAAAGTTCGACCGGGCAGAAGAACGAAGAACATTCCTTTCTCGAAGGATAAACTACAACGCACTTACCGATGATGTTATTGCCACGGGTGAATCAGAGCTTAAGTTTTACACCGCCGGTATAGGTCAGACAGATCCCAACAAACCTGCAATGCCCGTAACAGTAACCGCTCAAAAACAGGTCAGATTTCTACCGGCCTCGAATCAGGCTGTTTTTGAAGGCGATTGTCGGTGCGATATGCTTCAGACAGATCCCAACTTCCTGCAGCAATACACGCTCCTGGCTCCGAAGCTTACTATAGACCTGATCAAAGATACAAGTGACCGCACTTCTGTATCAACTCCCGCAATCAAGCATTTCACCGCCGACGGGGGATTGGTCAGGCTTCAAAGCCTCAAAACAGCAGGAAAGAAATTGCTTGGAGGTACCAGGTTGGAGTCCCGCAAATTCGACTATGACCCCGTCGCAGGCTTGTTTGTAGCTACCGGGCCGGGAATTATAACAATGGATAATTCCAAAATCTCCACTTCCACAACAGAAACCGGCAAATTCAGCCTATCCAAGCCTTGTTATGCTGTTGTACGAGAATTTGAAACCTTGAAATATTTCATTCAGAAAAATCGCATAGTCGCTGATGCCCCCTCAGAAGATGGCCTGATTATAGACTACTTTCCTGCTGTCGATGGTAAGTTTCAAATTGACCGGCAGGCCACTGTCACTACCCCTCACATACAGGCCGATCTTGTTAAAACCGCTTCCGGACAATCAAAACTTTCGACGCTCAGCGCCACAGGCTGGATTATTTATCAGGACCAGGGTAAGCAGTTCGACGGTAGCAGTTTATTCTACGACGCCGGTAAATCTTTAGTCACTGTAAACGGCGACCAGCTCCGACCATGTCATTACAACGGAGCTCCTGTTGATGCAATCGAGTGGGACTTAAAAACCGACAAGGTCAAAGCTGAAATTGTCGGCCCGGCTATTTTACAGATGAAATAAACGATTACAGTGCATTCAAGGGGATTATTCAAGGGAATACATTGTTCCTTGGAGATTCCATAGAAAAAATAATTTTTTACTATTGCCAACATCAGGTCACTTCAGTATAATTCTAACTCTTCAAAAAAGGATTATAAGCGGTTGTTAGAGAAAGTAGTTGGCGAGCTGGAGGTAATATGGCACGTAAACGGATATCTAAGTGGATTAAGAAAATTGACTTCTGGGGGATTCTTAGTGATTATATCAAGGGTGCTGGTATCAGCATTTTTTTAGTCTTACTTTCCATATTTGGACTTACTAAGTTTTTGGATCAAAAAGGACCACCCAAATCGGAACTGGTTGCAACTGTAAAATGTGAAAGCTGGAAGGCTCCCTGTTGTATAGATAAAGAAGTAAAGAGTCTGGATAATCGACCTTTTAAGGACGTTGCCCATTATAAATATATCAAAAATGTGCTCTCTGCAAAAAGTATGTATACTATCAAGGTCTCAAATAAGGGTGACAAAGAAGCTACTAATCCGAATATGACAATTCAGGGTAACCTTTACTCAGAGATCATAAGAGAAATTGGAAAGGGTGACAAAAACAATCCGGATATAAAGTTTAAGCCTAAAGAAATCGAATTAGGCCCTATTCACCCTGAAAGAACTATTGATGTTCAGGCTTGGATATCTGGTAAACCAGGCAGACGCCGTGCCCGCAAAGTTAAGATTACCTGTGAAGGTCGTGCAGCCTCTTTATGTATTGAAACGCCTGTTAGAACTTTGATAAGGAAGTTTGACAAACACTTCTTGAAAACAATTATTTTTTTTCTTATCGTACTTCTGTTATTTTTCTTTTTTATTATATACCAACGAAGAGTCATCAGAAGTAATAAAATAACACGGTCAAAATAATCTTCATTAGGTTTTGAGCTTCGCAGATTAATGTCAACGTCAATATTCCTCATTAAGTGCTATATCCAGAACTGCTGATTTATTACGTTTTGCATCTTCTTTTGCTTGCCACATTAGATAAATAGCTTTGTCTATCTTTCTAGTTTGAATTGATTCTATAATACCTAAACGGCGCTCATCGCTTTCGGCGAAGAGAGTAACTAACTTTCCCTTCTTGTTATCTTTTGGGAATGTCTCTGAGTAAGCCTTCTTTGCAGCGTGTGACTTTTCTATAATCTCTTTAAGATATTCAAGGTCTTTTCTTACATTTATTGAACGAGCAAGGAAAAGTAAAAGTACAGATTTCCTGTTGGCTTCACACAATGCCCAAGCTTTCTCCCAAGACTTTTCACCCTCAACAAAGTCTTTCATTTTACTTTCAGATTCAGCAATTGCTCTTGTAATTGCGTTCTGCAAGCTTACGGGCATACTTTCTTTCTTATAAAAACCTATCCTTATACGTCCAACACGTCTAAAGCTTATCATCTTTTCTCTATAGTCAAGAAGTTGCTCTCCCGCCTGCCAGATAGCTTCAATAATTTTTTGTGGGTCTGTTTCTCCATCGACGCGACTCAAAATGTCCAGTGCTTTATCAATGGCTTTTTCTGCCGTATATTGATCCCATTCTCTAAAAAACCAACTAATCCCAGGATACCTCGAAGCACTTGCAACGATGCTTTGTGGAATATTCTTGGACGTTCTTTGTTTTATGTGTGTTTTAAGTTCTTTCAGTGTTTCCTTATGACGTTGCGTTGTTTCTTTCAGCTTTGGCCCAGGCCCGGATTCGGTGACCATCTCGCATCCGAGTATATATATGTCATCTGAGATGTAAAGCAAGTTCTCAGCAAGTGAAATCCTGACAATCAAGAAAGACAATATTAATAAAGTACCTATAATAACGGATAGCAACCGTTTCTTCATGACCTCTAAAAACCTTCTTCTCTTGTCATTAAAATTAGAAAGCAAAATTTTTATGTTCATAAAAAAGATATCTCCATTCATATTTTTAGATTCTTGTTGCGCGCAAATCGCAAGCTTTTGAAGAAGTCAAGAGTGCTTTGAAACACAAAGATCAGACTGCACATTGTTACTAAAGAGATGAGGAGCAAAATAAGAATTTTCAGAACTGTATTATCC
>CAZWME010000407.1:0-5369 GCA_964634515.1 uncultured Pirellulales bacterium
CTGCCTTGAGTATCTAAACAGCAAAGTAAACCACAAAGATTATATGTTCGATAAAATGGCATGGGGTGTTGAAGTCTGTAAAAAAGTAGGTTCAGAGAGGATTAAAATTCTGTACGATATCTATCATGCACAGATTATGGAAGGTGATATAATCAGGACGATTCGTAATTACCATGAATACATTGGTCACTATCACACCGGTGGTAATCCGGGGCGAAACGAAATTGACGAGACACAGGAGTTGTATTATCCGGCTATTATGCGGGCAATCGTCAAAACAGGATACAAAGGGTACGTGGCACATGAGTTTATACCAAAGCGTGATCCCATCAAGTCTCTCGGTGATGCGGTACGAATTTGCGATGTCTGAGACAAAAACCAGGAACGAACACCTAAATATTTAAAACTGTAGATGTGGAAATTAAATGACCCTAAGCCGGTAAAGCTGATAATCGGAATTTTAGCTGCCAACTATCAGTGCCTGCACACGGCAGCGGATTCCCTAAGTGACAAGTTCGGCAAGGTCGATTTTTCAAGCGAGGTCTGGCCATTTAACCAAACAGATTATTACAAGGAACAAATGGGCCTACGCATCTTAAGGCAGTTTGTCAGTATTAAACGGCTGATAGAACCAGGCTTATTAGCTAAAATTAAACACCAGAGCAACAAACTCGAACAAAAACTGGCAAAAAAGCTGGCCCTTCCACTGACAAGACCGGTAAACCTTGATCCGGGTATAATCGAGCCCTCAAAGTTAGTCCTTGCAACAACAAAAAACTATTCACATCGTATATATATCGGTAAACAAATGTATGCTGAAGTAACGTTGATTTTCGACAAAGGTATTTGGCGAGCCCAGTCTTATACATACCCCGATTACAAACAACAATGCTACTTCGATTTTTTTGATAAAGTCAGAACTCGATTACTGGAGCAGTTAAAATCGAAACGTTAATCATATTAGCATTAATTTTATTTTCAGGCTCGTTTGTGCTGTCGGTTATTTTGACAATGGTTGCCAAAAAGCTGGCCATTCGTGCAGGATTGATTGCTCAGCCGGCCCAGGACAGATATCACCGAACAGTGATTCCCCTCGGGGGCGGTATAGCAATATTCAGCACAATTTCAATTATCATCCTTGCAGGTATTGCAATCGTCAAATATTTGGTCGCCGGCGGTTACCTTGATTGGCTCGGCAGTTCTATTACAATCCATACGGAGGGCTTTTTAAGCAAAATCGGGCAGCTCTTGATTATATTACTCGTTGTACTTTTTTTGTTCGCACTCGGGCTGTGGGATGACAAAAAACATCTCAGCCCATTTTTCAAACTCTCTGTCCAGTTCGCAGCAGCGATAATCGCCGCTTACTTTGCGGACATAAGGTTTGAGCTTTTTATCGAGAGCAAAATTGTTACTTCCCTGCTTTCCGCCGTCTGGATAGTTCTGATTATTAACGCGTTTAACTTTCTCGACAATATGGACGGAGCTTCGGCGGGTATCGCCGTGATAATAAGCTGTATATTATTAACTGCGGCCGCTTTAAGCGGTCAGGTCTTTGTCGGCAGTTTAACACTGATTTTCATAGGAACATTGCTGGGTTTTCTGGTATTTAATTTCCCCCCCGCCAAGATATTCATGGGTGACGCCGGCTCACTCGTTGTGGGTTTTTTTGTTGCATTGCTGAGCGTGCGTACCACTTATTATCACCAAGCACTAAGCGGACAATGGTATCCAGTTTTTATGCCGTTGCTGGTTATGGCGGTGCCGCTCTATGATTTCATCAGCGTGACACTTCTGCGCATAAGCCAGGGCAAAAGCCCCTTAATAGGTGATACTCAGCATTTCTCTCATCGATTAAAAAGACACGGCCTGACAGATACCCAAACAGTGCTGACTTTATACTTAGCCACGCTCTGTACCGGGCTTGGAGCGATTTTTCTCTACCAAGTTAATCTGGCCGGTGCAATTCTAATCATTATTCAAACAGTTATGGTATTATCTATTATCGCTATTTTTGAAACCACCTCAAATAATGATAAAACCAACGATTAATTCGACCGAATCCAAAAGCAAAGCAATAGTTTGCCTGGAATATATACTCCTTGTTTTGTGTGTTTGTGTAATTGTACTTCGCACAACATTTGCCGAGGGGCCTACAGTACAATCTGCTTCGCTTCCATCCAGTATAACCGACAGCATGTACGGCCTTCCAATATGGAGGTCAGTTCTAATATCCTCATTCAGTATGTTTGTATCAACCGCATTGATATTTTCCTTCGTAGCCTGGATTGTATTAAATCTTTGCGGCCGGAAGTTTTCATACCGCCTGAGCGGTATTGAAACAGGTTTGCTGCTTTTCTGTGCGGCCGCTGTTATTTCCGGTCTTGCAGCGCCTGATAAGCGAGGAGCGATTAACAACTTTACCGGGCTTGTTGCACCGATACTGATGGCCCTGCTGCTGATACAAATACTGGACTCACAAACAAAAATAAAACTCATCTTAGTTCTCATTGTCGCTCTTGGTATGGTCTCGACCTATCGGTGCTGGGAGCAGTATTCCGATAACGAGCATATGATTGAATTTTACGAGCAGGATCCTGATGCGGCACTCGCACAACATCGAATTACCCCAGACAGTCTGGAGCACTTCCAGTTTGAGCATCGTATCTACTCAAAGGATATCAGCGGCTTCTTCACAACAAGTAACTCCGCCGGTTCTTTCGCAATGATGGCGTCCTTCGCGGCAGTTGTTTTACTTGTCGGGAGGTTTAAGAATCAAAAATCCGATTCTCTTGAAATTGCATGGCTGATTATGCGCGTTATAGCAGTCGTTATTTTAATTTTTGGCCTTGTAATCACTAAAAGCAAAGGGGCAATTATTGCCTCAGTCTTCGCAGTAACAATATTTGTTATTTATCTTTGTTTTGGCAACCGGCTGAGAGCTTACAAAAAAGCGATATTGATTGGGTGTTTACTATTGGTCATCGCAGGCGGTTGTATTGTTGTCCAGTATGGATTAACACACGATCCACTACCGGGCGGCAATTCAACGCTCGTTAGATGGCAGTACTGGTGTGCTTCAGCAAAGATGTACGCCGACCATTTGTTTACAGGGGTTGGTCCCGGCAACTTCGCACACTTCTATCCGCATTACAAACCAGCTTCCGCATCGGAATCAGTTGCGGACCCACATAACTTTTTACTGAGTATCCTTACTCAATACGGCCCCATCGGGCTTATTGGTTTTTTAGCCATGATATGTATGCCATTGTGGACGGTATTATCCGCCAGATCTGCAAACAGCTCATTAAAATCTCACCTATCCGAATCATCTTTCAAAAAAACAGCGATTTTCCTGTCAATAATTGTCTCGGTTGTTTTACTGCTCATTCGACCGATTATTTTTCCCCTGCCGGCAACTTCTACCTCACAAGAAAGACAAGCCGGGATAATTATATTATATATTATGCCTGTGATTATATTCATAGCAGCTTTTCTGCTCGCATCCGGTGGTGAGACGGCAAAAATGTCTTACTCAGGTATTACTATCGCGGCTCTTTTCTGTGCAGTACTGGGCGTTGCTTTTCACAACCTGATAGACTTTGCTATTTTTGAGCCCGGAGTATTCACGGTTTTCTGGGTGATAATAGCTTGTCTGATTGCAATATATTCTCAAACATATCCACGAGAGCAAGTCGTGCTAAAGCCTGCTCCTTTTGTAAAGATACTGACATTGGCAGCAGGCCTGGTATTAATTGTTTTTTATCTCAATTATGTTGTTATTCCCGTAAGCAAAACCAGCGCTAAAATCCAGTCGGCAAACCGGGCCATATTTGCCGGTCAATTCGAGCAGGCCCACAGGCTACTGGAGCGGGCCTCTGAAGACGACTCTTTAAGCTCCGAGGCCCTATCACTCAACAGCAAACTATATCTACACCATTTCAAGCTTACATCGAGTGTCAATCGTGACTTTCTTCTACAAGCAGAAAAACAATCGCTGGGTGCAATTGATCGCAACAGTGCCGCTTTTAAAAATTATGAGCGGCTTACCGAAGTATATACCCTGCTCGCGGACATTTCCAAAGAGCAGGAAAAAACCGACTGGCTTAATAAAGCCTTCGATAACACATTGTTTACAGTTGAGCATCTTTATCCCGGCTGCGCCCGGCTTCGTATCGAACTGGCAAAAATCTCAGAGCTTTCGGGCAAAACCGATATCGCAATCAGCCAATATGAAAAAGGCATTGAAATCGAAGATGAATATCGTGCTCAGTTCAGAGAAATGTACCCCAAAAGGGAGGAAATTGTCAGTCGACTCGGGGACAAAAAATACCAATTCGCAAAACAGCGGATAAAAGACCTTACAAGCCAAACAAATCCCTAATACGATATGCGAAATACGCATTACGATATACGAGCTATTATCTCATCAGGTATATCGAAGTTAGCGTAAGCGTTCTGCACATCATCGTGGTCTTCGAAAGCCTCCATCAGCGAAATTATTCTCCTGGCTTTATGCTCGTCGTTAATCTCAATAGTATTCTGGGGCACCATCGAGATTTCAGCAACCTCAGTAGCTATTTCTTTTTCCTGGAGAGTTTTTTTCAATTCTTCATAAGCATTGGGGTCGCAGGTTATCTCAAACACCTCGCCCGTATTCTGCATATCATCGGCACCGGCGTTAAGGGCTATCTCCAAAAGCTGCTCTTCATCAGTATTTAAGGTATTAACAGTAATAAGCCCCTTCTTGCTGAACATCCAGTTAACGCATCCGCTTGTACCGAATGAACCACCATGCTTTTCAAAGAGTTTCTTGATTTCCGGAGCGGTCCGGTTACGGTTATCCGTCAATGCCTCGACCATCATAGCCACACCGCCAGGTCCGTATCCCTCGTAAAGGACCTCTTCAAAATTAACACCCTCCAGATCTCCGGTCCCTTTTTTTACCGCCTTTTCAATAGTATCCTTAGGCATATTAGCAGCTTTGCCCTTGTCGATAGCATATCTCAAAGTCAGATTTGTGGCCGGATCTCCACCACCATTTTTAGCAGCGACTATTATCATTCGAGCGATTTTGCTCCATGCTTTACCGCGTTTTGCATCGACCGCAGCCTTTTTATGCTTTATTCCAGCCCAGTGTGAATGACCTGACATAACTGCTCCTAATCAATAATATAAATGACCAAACATGACTTATCTGCTGAACATTATAACTTTTTCCTGAAAAATAGTAATGATTTTTCTATCAAAATTACTTCTTTTCAATCTTGACCTGATGTTTTCTTTTTTGAGACCTGTCTGGTGTTCTCAATTTTCCTTTTTGTTTACGGATTCAGCCATATTCCTCTAAATGTTTTTTTCACCGGATC
>CAZWME010000408.1:0-5357 GCA_964634515.1 uncultured Pirellulales bacterium
TGGAAGTTCATGTTGATGCCGTTAAGGATGGTGCCAAAGTCTTAATGGTCGATGATTTACTGGCCACAGGCGGGACAATGGCCGCGGCCTGCAAACTCATAGAGAGCATAGGCGGCCAGATCGCCGGTATTACGTTTCTTATAGAGCTTACCGCTCTGGGCGGCAGAGAGAAACTGACCGGCTATAACGCCAAATCAATCATTTCATACGATTAAACTTTTGTAAGTAATGTTAATCCAAATTACTTTTTTTCAGGGGCCGGGGACGACAATCTTCGATAATTAATCAATAGTAAATCATAAATAATAAATCGAAATAGGTTTACCCTCGGTGTGTGTATACCTGTTTGTCTGCCGGGGATCGGGGGCTGATCTATAGGGTAACCCGAACTATAAAACTTTCTGTCGAATCGCCAACTCGATTGTCTTCCAAGTACCTGGGAGCAAGAGGGCAAGTTCACCCTGGAAACTTCCTCCTTGTACGATCTTGTCGAACCATAAGCCTGCTTTATCATGCCATCTGGCGAGTCGTATAGCCTCCTTCGACTTGCCATCCCCCTCCTGTCGGAGGTATTCAAGTCTAGCCAGACCAAGTCTTATATCCTCCATGAACACATGAAACTCGCCGACAGGTACATCCTCCAAGGTCTTGCGGTCATATTGTGAATCAACAAATTGTGTCGAGCTAAGCGAATCCCCGCACCTGCTGAACCGAGCCTTTAAGAAGTCGGTGGAGATCATGGCGACCGGACGGCGGACGAGGTACTGCGTCTCGGATGTGGAGAACACCTCCCCGTCAAGCAGAAACTCGTGATCGCCCAAGTCAAACTCCCCAACACGGATAACTTCGATACCTAACTCCAGCGGATTGACAGACAGAAGCACGTTCTGAATTATTCCGGGGCTTGCATCAGCCCAGTCATCGTGAAAAAGCACCCTGACTTCGTGCTTAGTCTGTTTCTCCCGGAGACTTGGACCGTTGAAATGCAGGGCGAGAATTATGCCATCATGCTCTTGGCGGAGTTCGACATGCTCCCTAAGTAAGTGAAGAACCGGACTCTCCGGATCTGCAAGTGAAAGTCCTGGGATACTCAGTATGCGGTGCTGCACATGTCTGTGCTTTTTTGGAAGATCGCTGCAAATGACTAACTCTTCGAGCATCTCCCTATAGATTAGGCGATTGATCTTTTTGTATTCCTCTTTTGATTCGGAGGCACCATTGGCGATGTTCCACCCGATCGGATCGATGTCACGGAAGAAAAGACAAACCCATTTCCTACCCCGCCAATTCGCAACAGGAAGAAAGCCTCCAGAGGTCCAACGAAGAGCATTTACGGACATTGGGTATTCAGTTGGGCCTGAAGCTCCCATCAGGAACGTATGGCTCTTCTGTGAGACATCTCGATACTCGTCCACGCAATCAGCAAGGAACTTCTCCCTAATGAATTCCTTGCCTCGATTAGAGTATATTGCACATGACTGTCCCCTCAGATCAACTTCCAGAACGACCTTCTTCTGGTCGCGATACAAGCGAAGCTGGTTGAAAAGTAAAACGATTGAAAACGATCGTTCACCCTTTATGTAGCGGCTGTCAATATGCTCGCGCCGGACTACGAGCGGAGGAATATGTGCGCCAACGCGTGGCGCGAAAAGACCTCCGTCGTGGAGTCCCTCCCGCTCCGGCCGAGCTTTACGATTCCACTGCTGAGATTGCAATATCAGATCCAGCCAATGGTCATTCCGAATACCAAGGAGAGACCATGCCCAATGGACGAAGCGATGCTTACGGTTATTCGCGTACTCGTAGATAGGGAGAAAAATCCGGTAATAGATCGTTGCAGATTCTGTTCGTAATAAGAACAGGTAGAATGCTATCGCGACCACAGTTATGATCATCGCGATCAGAATTAATGTTGTTGGTACTACTGATTCTAACCTCTCCTTGGCAATGACTCCGACAACACAGGTCAGCCATACGAAGCCCAGCAACCGCAGCGTAATGTTTCGAACTGCAGGATTGGCTCGAACGATTGTGCGAATTCGATCAATGAATGGAGATGACATATGCTCTTTCTATGGCGCATGGCGACTTTCCAAAAGAACTATCGCCCGTTAATTTTCTGGCCGACTACTGATTAAATAGTTTCCGTATAACATCCCGAACTTCTCGTCATTCAGAGGAATCCCAGCCGCTGTTGTACCCATATAAAATACAAACACACTTTAATCTGTCAAATAAAAAATAAGTGGTTTCTTTTCGTTTAATCCAGTGATTTGATTTAGGAGACGGTTTATTGAACCAACGTTGTTATTACGTAACTCAATGCAAGCAATTCAGTTAGCAAACTTGCTTTGAGGTTGGTTACATATAGGTCTTCATTCTAATCATATTATGCTTGATTATTCAGGCTACTTGCTGTCCGCTGGAGCCTTTTGTGAAGCCATTTTTTTTCAACTATCTAGATACCTTAGCATCTAAAAACCGTAGCAATGATCGGGCAAGATTGATTACAAAAAGTGCCTCATCGTGTCCAAGCAGCTCTTCATTAGGATGCGCAAGACTGGTATTGTTTCTAAGAGTTCCCATTGCATCAATAATTGATGCACTTGAGCGAATCATCCTTCTGATGTCATCTGTTCGTGGACCAAGATCATTTAGAGCAGGATGATGCTCAAGTAAAAGCTTTAGAAGTTGGTTTGCGGACGGATTAGGTGGGTAATTGATTGACGATTGGTCACATGCTGCCTTAAGAAAAGCATGAAGGCCAGTGTGCACTCGATCTACAGCACTTGTTGCACCACGATTTCTCAATAGGGCTTGGGCATCAGCGAGTGCAGCAAGGCCAGAGTCTGTAGACGTGCTTGGCTCCACATGAGGAACATCCATTCCAGAGACTTCGGAATAAAGTTCATGGTAAGAACCAAGTTCATTCTTCTTGAGCCAACTAGAAATTGGTTTATATTCGAGTAGCTTTCCCAGATTCTGAGGATCCTTTTCGAGAATATTTTTAACAGCATCTAAAACGTGTCCTTTGTAATCATCATCTCCCCATTTGAGACTCCGGAGAAGGCGTGGATGATGATCAATCCATTCGTCAACTCCAGTGATGTAACCAATCTCAGTCCACTCAGAAGAAGAGAATGTTCTCTCGATCGCTTCTGAAATTATTAGTATTTTCTGCCCTCGATTTAACATAATCACCAACAAATATGGGACTTAGCACCAAGAATGTCAAGAAGTAGTTTGAGAACAAAATGTTGACCTAAACCAAGCTGGCCGCTATGTTAAAAGCATTGAAAAAGCAAACAATATAATACCATTGAATTTGAAAGCGAGGTGTACTATGGGATGGGCAGATAAATTAGGGGACAACGTATCGATAAGCCATACCGAATGGCAGAAAGCGATGAAAAATCAAAAGCGAGTATATGTGATAGAATCGGCTTGCTTTTTAGATATATTACTCGAGAGTCTCCTCGAGTTAATCTTTATGCGATGGAACGCAGAAGTTAGGAGTCAGTTCAATCCCAACGCTAATGGCTCCTTAGCCTATCTACCACAAAAGGCAAGACTTTTATACAGCTTGGGATACATTGACAAAACAATTCTGGAAGATTTGAAAAAAATAAGTAAAATTAGAAACCGTTTTGCCCACAACATCAAAATAGCCTTCACTGATGCTAAAGTATGTGAAATAGTAAGCAGTTTTTCTGTTCTCAAGGATTCTAAAGTTACGACTAAAAATAAATACCGCATCTACCTGTTAACTATAGTTAAATGCACGAAAGCTATCAATGCTGGGATAGAACAGGAAGTCATGAGGAAAGCTGTACTCGAGCAAGCCGAGAAGGAAAAGTCGCAACGAGAGACCAAATAAGAATAGCCGTCACCTTGTTCAGGTCGTATTTTTGGATTAATCCAGCTACCTTGCGGTTTAAGCAAAAAGTCCGCTCAGTTACTCTCAACGTTGTACTCAACCGTCGTAAAACCTCACTTTTCACTTGACTTTTGGTAATTTGATCAAAATATCATCCTTTTTAATTTAAAACATACAAAACCGATCACTTTTCGACAAAAAACGCTAAAAACAACCCCTAAATCCCCGATTTACAACACAAATAAGGAATTTCGTCAGCTTGAAATATGTTTCATCTTAATTCAACAGTGGACGAAGGCAGGCAAGGTGATAAAGCTCGCGTTAAGAGCCCTGCATGCCGAGAACACCAAACTGGCTAAATCCGTGCTAATCCGCGTAAATCCGTGGTTAAAATCAGTCAAAAACGCTCACTCTCAAAAACAAAAATAAAATATTTCCAAAATTTTTATCTCCTTTCTTAAAAACAACTTACGAGCATCATTTACACGGTTAGGAGTCTTGGAGATTAAAATCGATTTCTCTTGATTTTCGGCAAAAATATGGTATAATACGCATATGTTAGCCAGCAGGCTAACGCAACACGCTAGAAAGCGACGTTACCGGCCAGAAAGCCAAGTCAAACGTGTCCCCGAATGTCGTAATCGGGGATTAGCAAACCATCAATCGTAAATAGTCAATAGGGCGTGTTGCCCAAAGCCGTTTTGAGATATATTTTGTATTCTTATAAATTTTGCCGGGTTAAAACGGATTTGCTCTTTGATAATTTAATATTCGCTCACACAAGACAGATTCTTTCTTAACAACTCTAATAAGAGCCTGCCAATACGGCTTAAACCGACTTTTATTGCTATCGGACTGCTGATCGGCTTGAGATTGTTTTGGCCATAGCGCAGCAACTTGCCAAGATTCTGAATCGCCGCAATCATCAAGTTTTGTATTTTCATCTTCTCGATGCCCCGCCAGCGAGCACGCTTGAAGCCGTAGTTGTTGGCTCCATCTGCAAACGAGCCCTCGGCTTTATATCGGCGGCGACTCATTAGACGTTTGCGTTCATGTTTGGATAAACAACTATCTGCCCATTCGACATATTCGACGTTAAGATTCCGCTCTACCTGGCGGCCCAGATATTTCGATGATACACACTCTGTAAAATATTCACATTTCTCACATATCTGACGTTCACAACGGTAACGTTTTCCTGTTGGAGTATTACTATAAAATTGCAGCTTTTGACCTGCCGGGCAAATATAACAATCCTGTTTTTTGTCATAGCTGAACATTCTTCGTGGAAATTTGTCAGGATACCTGGTGCCGGGATAGGGATGAGGGATACAGCATTTGGTGTCTGTGTCATGCAGGTATTTGTAATTTGTTCCGGTACCATATATTTTGTCGGCAACAACAGTTCCGGGTTTGGTTTTAGTTTTAAATTTATGACTAGTCACTGCCTCCTGTAGTACCTTGTCGTCACGGACATTGG
>CAZWME010000409.1:0-5346 GCA_964634515.1 uncultured Pirellulales bacterium
AATCACCGATCGGGCACCAGACAGTAGCAGTACCGTCGAATACCATTTTTATGATTGTGGATCGTAATGCCTGGCAAGTTATCGGCTTTCAACCGGAACTGAAGAGAGCGAATAGCTTTTTGTCCTTTGAGGGTAATGGTTCTCTTTTTAGAGGGCAAGATGTCCCCTTCTAATGAGTCTTCTTTCAAATTGTCAAGGCCGGTGCGTTCATTTTGTGTCAGCATTCGTTGCACTCTGTTAACAATTGGGTTTGCTTTTTTAAGGCCATTCATCGTGAAAGATTCGACCTTAGTTCCCGGTTCATAGCTGCGATAGTTGATCTGGTAATAAAGAGCTTCACCCTTGCGAGCACCCTTGTCGATGAAGCTTTTGGTTTCATAGGTGATTTTGCAATGCCTGGCATAGGGGATAGGCAGATAAAGGTTATGCCCCTGATGCCTGTAAGCGGTTTCCGGTGATACACCCTGCGACAATGGTTCTCCCGCCAACAAGCCTCCGCTAATCAGGCCGGCTATAGGTCCTTCGATGGCCGGTTCCGTCTTTCTGTCGAGGTAAACGCGAAGTGTTCCGTTACTGAATTCACCACCACCCGGCCCATGCCATGTAGCCCAAAAACGCACCACTGCCCCGGGACCTGCGGCATCCATTAGTACGTGCTCCTTTCTGCCGTTGGTTTCTTCGATTCGGATAAAGTAGCTTCGATCCGAGTTGGCCCACCATGTAGGAGAACCGGGTTGAGTGGAATTGCGGTCATAACTGCTGAACTGCTTGCACGTATATGCCGGTTTTGGTAATTGGGTGATACATTCCCGATTGACCATTTCTTCCATGAGCGACTTAAATGTGATTGTTGATTCTGCACCCGGCGCAGCGCTTGTCATAATGTGAACTGAATAGAAAGCAGCAAGAACCATCCATGATCCGATTAGCGTTTTTGTGTTATTCATATTATCACCTTTCCATAATAAATATTGTATCTTTATAGATTGCCGGAGAATCACGTATAATACCCAACTCCTGAAAACTGCCATAATAATAACATAAAGACCATAGATTAGCCAAGGTGAGTATGTGGAAAACAAAATTACAATACAGTTTCATACCAAATGTGGTTTAAAGTTTTGCACTTACGATAAAAATTTAATAATCATGTCCTTGACAGAATTATTAAAGGCATTATAATCCACAGTTTTAATTTGGCAGACCCGTTTGAGAAGTTTTTTTTCGGTCTCCTTTTAAGTGTGATTATCCACCTTTGACAGGTGAGCAATCAGAGCTTAACATTTGATTGAACAACTGAGTTTTTTGTGATAATATAAATGACTTAAATATATTAATTAAAGATTGTAATTGACAGAACAATAATATGAAATTTCGAGGTGGTCATAACATATTACTTCAGGGCCGTCCAGATGGCATGATAAAGTTAATGCCGGAGCCGGAAGTGCTTTATCTTCCGTTGCGCAGCCGGCGTTTTTCATTTGATGAGGTTTGTGTCGAGGAAGATCAGCAGGTAAACGGCGGCGATGCTCTCGCCAGGGATATGGACAATTATTCGGTTCCTCTTTTGGCCCCTCGCGCCGGCCGTGTCCGTCTTAACGAACGCGAAGGTCATATCGTCCTTGAGGATGTAGCCCGCCTTGCCGAGCGTGCCGATATAGATGACGAGGATTTACCTCACATAGCTCAGGAGATGGGCGCATCGGGCATCAAGCGTTACAGATTACTGACATTAGGCGCATGGCAGTTTTTCTATGATGCCTACGGCGGCTCGCTGCCCGACCCTCTTGGCATTCCTCAGGCGATTATCGTATCCACCTTGACTCTGGAGCCTTTTTCAGCCAGGGGTGATGCCCAGCTTCAAAACCGTCTTTTGAATTTCACTCGCGGTCTCGAGCAGTTACAGTCTCTTTTGGAATATCAGCCTATATATCTGATAATGCCCGATATCAAGTCTGAATTTGCGAATCTGATTCGCGATCATATACGGGGTTACGCATCGGTCAAGATGGTCGAGATACCTCTTACCTATCCTTATGACGATTTTTCTATTCTCGCCCGCCGGCTTGGTCTTAAGCGCAGCGAAGGTCCTGTCTGGTCTGTCCGTACCGAAGGTGTTCTTGCGGTTGACCGTGCGTTGACTCTATCCAAACCCTGTCTTGTCAGGATAATATCCATTGGCGGTACGGGCGTGAATTACTCGACTCATATCAGTGTAATGTCGGGCTATCCTATACAGAGGATCAGGGACAAGTATATTTTCGAGCCTGCATCGAGGATGATCAACGGCGGCATACTCACCGGTGAACAGTTGGGCCCGGATGCGTTGGGGCTTGATACCGAATGCCGTGGTCTTACGGTCCTTCCGGAGCTTCAGGAAAGGGAGTTTCTGGGCTTCATCAGGCCGGGCTGGGATAGAAGCTGTTACGCCGCCTGTTATCTAAGCTCATTGCGTGCTAAGTTCCGTGAGAATCTTAGCACGGGCCTTCACGGCGAAGGGCGTCCCTGTATATCGTGTAATTTTTGTGAAGACGTATGTCCTGCCGGGATTACTCCGCATTTAATCCACAAGTATCTGTACCGTGATTTGATTGAAGAGGTCGAGCAGGCTCGGGTTGACCTTTGTATCGAGTGCGGTTTGTGCTCTTATGTATGCCCGTCGAAGATAGACCTCAGGAAGCAGATGATGGATTCGAAGGTCTTGATTGCCCGGGAGAAGGAAGAGATACGCCGTGAGCAGGAGCGTCAGGAAGAATTGCGTAAACAGGAAGAAGCGCGCAGGCAGGAAGAGGAGAATAGCAAGTGAAAGGTTTGCTGAAGATAATTGAGGCGATTCGCCCGACATTTGATGAAGGCGGCAAGCTTGGTGTCCTCAAGCCGGTTTTCGGTGCATTGGAGCATTTCTTCTTCGCGCCTTCTGATACGACATTAGGACCCCCTCATATACGTGATCCACTTGATTTAAAGCGTCTGATGTCGATGGTCATCATCTCGTTAGTTCCAACAATTCTGGCTGCTATATACTTTTTCGGTTGGCGATTTCTGGCTATGGTCATTGTTTCCTATGCGGCCGGTCTTACGGTCGAGGCCATTTTTGCGATGGTCCGCAAGGAGGGTATAAACGAGGGTTTCTTCGTTACTGGAATACTGTTTCCTTTGATTATGCCGGCGAATCTACCTCTGTGGATGGTGGGGCTCGGTGTGGCGTTTGGAGTTTTCATTGGTAAAGAATTATTCGGTGGAACCGGGCGTAACGTTTTTAATCCAGCCCTTGTAGGGCGATGTTTTCTTGCCCTTGCGTATCCCAAGACAATGGCTGCCAGCTATATGAAGCCAAGTCATGACCTTTTTGGCTGCCTGCTGTTTAAGTGGCTGCCCTCGGGGTCAGTGGACGCTGTTACAGTCGCCTCGCCATTATCGGCAGCCAAGTCAAGTGGCGAGATTGGCAATACAGCTCATCTGTTTTTAGGAAGTGTTGCTGGCAGTGTCGGTGAGACTTCGGCTTTATTGATTATTCTGGGCGGGGTATTTCTGCTTCTTACGCGTGTTGGTAACTGGAGGACGGTTGTTAGCATTCTGGGATCGTTTATTGTACTGACCGGTGCCCTGTTGATCGGTGGTGCAATATCCTATGAAAGGATGCCGGGCGTTGTCGGCCCAGTGATATGGCATTTGTGTGCCGGAGGTTTTCTTTTCGGGGCATTTTACATGGCCACCGACCCGGTAACAGGCCCGAGTACTAACAGCGGCAAATGGCTGTACGGTATAATAATTGGCTGCACGACGGTTCTGATACGACATTTCACCGGCTACATTGAGGGAGTTACTTTCGCTATTTTACTTGGCAATATTACGGCACCGATTCTTGACGAGATAGTCTTCAAGGTCCGTTTCAGGAGGCTGGCAAGTGAAGAATAACGTTTACACACTTTTCTATGCGGGTGTCCTCGGTACTGTTTGCTCTTTGCTTTTGACTGCGGTAGCGAGTTTTACCAAACCTTACCAGCAAGCCAACGCCGAAGCCGAGAAGAACCGCAACATACTTGGTGTTCTTCAGGTTCCGTATCCTGCTGAAAGCTCTTCACAGGAGATGGTCAGCATCTTTGAAGATAACGTCCGCCTGGAGCAGAAGGGCGCTCTTACGATGTACCGATATGTCCCGCCGAAGGATTCCGGTAATACTGAAACTGTTGCGGTTGCTTTCGAGGGTCCCGGCCTGTGGGGCCCTATAAAGGGTTTCCTTGCACTGGAGCAGGACATGAGGACTATTCGAGGTATAACCTTTTACGAGCAGGAAGAAACGCCCGGCCTCGGCGGTGATATCGTCACAGACAAGTTTCGAGATCAGTTCGTTGGCAAATCGATAGTGGACACGACCGGGGCTCCCGGCATCATCATCAGCAGCGGCCCAGAGCCGGCGGCCAACAAGGTCGATGCGATAAGCGGGGCGACCATGACCTGTGACAAGGTACAGGCGATGCTTAACGAGGCCATAAGCAGTATTGTTGAGGAGAAGCAATAACAATGGCAGACAATAAACAGATGGCTTGTATGACATGTGAGCCCAAGGGCCTGTGCCAGGGCAAGGGGCTGCTCACACTGAAGGAGGGCGCCTGGGCGAACAACCCGCTGGCGATTCAGGTTCTCGGTATCTGTTCGGCCCTTGCGGTAACGAACCGCCTGGAGAACTCGCTTGTAATGGGCGCAGCACTTATCTTCGTCTGTGTCGGCTCGAATCTGCTCGTCTCACTGCTGCGGAAGGTCACACCCTATCGTTTTCGGATGATCGCAGAGGTTTCGATTATAGCGACATTCGTGATACTGTTCGATCAGTTTCTCAAGGCCTTTTACTGGGACATGTCCAAGCAGCTTGGCCCTTACGTCGGCCTGATAATAACCAACTGTATCGTCATGGGCCGGGCCGAGGCGTTTGCCCTTCAAAACCCGCCGGTTCTTTCCATAGTTGACGGTATTGCCAACGGCCTGGGCTATGCGGTGGTGCTGGCTATCATCGGTTTTTTCAGGGAGCTGCTGGGCGCCGGTGAAATCCTGGGGCGAGAGATTCCCGGCTTTAGTTCGTGGTACACCCCCAACCAACTGATGATTCTGGCGCCGGGTGCGTTTTTTGCATTGGGTATTGTCATCGGGATATTCAATTGGATTAAAGGCCCTGAGCCGCAGGAGAAGAAATAATGAGTGAAACATCTGCATGGGTGATATTCATCGCGGCGATATTTACGAACAATATCCTGCTGACGAACTTTCTCGGTATGTGTTCGTTTATCGCATGCTCGGGCCAGATAAAGACATCGCTCGGTCTGGGCACCGCCGTCACTTTCGTTATGA
>CAZWME010000410.1:0-5344 GCA_964634515.1 uncultured Pirellulales bacterium
TCTGGAGCGGTTGAAAAAAATCGACGGGACTTTCTCCGGCATTGAGTTTTCGCCCGAAGTTGTCGAACTTCGGGAACGGAAGAACAAAGTTGCCGTAGGCTGATTTGAGGTGCATTGCAGCTACTGTTGAAATTCGACGAATGTATTGATTATTGCGGCGGAATCCACAGCAGTGCAGTACAAAACACAAGAAAAGGTATAAGGATATACAAGAAAAGATAGAAGTGAATGGCTCGATAACAGAGCATATTCCGGTTCTGGCAGAGACGTTGGCCGAGCAGATACAATTGCCACCGGACGGCATAATGGTCGATGCGACCACAGGACAAGGAGGTCATAGTTTTCTGTTCGGTAAGACTTTGGGCCCTGAGGGAGTAATCGTAGGTCTGGATGTAGATAAAAATTCTATCCAAAGGGCCCAATTTATATTAAAAGGCCTTTCCTGTAAGGTCATTTTGGTTCAATCGAATTTTTCCCGAATAAGTGAGGAGATCCACGAACAGGGTATAGATAAGGTAGATTTCATATTGGCGGATTTGGGTCTTTGTTCGGCCCAATTGGCAGACAGCCGGATGGGGCTAAGTTTTCTTGAGGATATGCCGCTGGATATGAGAATTGATAAAAGAATAAAGAGTACTGCTGCCGATATAGTAAATAAGACAGATGAAAAATCTCTGGCCGATTTGATATATGAATTCGGCCAGGACCGGGCCTCACGGCGAATTGCACGATTTATAGTGCGTGAACGTAAAAGCGGGCCGATAACGACGACCGGCCAACTGGCAAAGATAGTATGCAGGGCGCTGGGAAAGAAAGGCAAAGGCCGTAGAAGCAGGATACACCCGGCAACGAGGACTTTTCAGGCTCTGAGAATCGCCGTTAACGACGAATTAGAGAATTTGAAAAGGCTGCTTGATTCATCCCCGGGGCTGCTGAGAAATAATGGATATATAGCGGTTATTAGTTATCACAGTCTCGAAGACAGGTTAGTTAAGTACAATTTCAAGGAAAATGAGAAGGAAAGTATTTACAGGTTAATTACAAAAAAACCGATTGTGCCGACGGTAGAAGAAATTGCCGAAAATCGACGAGCCAGAAGTGCAAAATTAAGAATTGCACAGAAACAATAACATTGTTGAGCGTATTGTGTACTGCGCAGCTATGCAATACGCAAAAGAAAATGGAGTTTCATTATGACTTCTGACGCCAAAGTTGGGTTGCTTTTAGGATTGTTTTTTATATTTGTCATTGCGTTTATAATAAACGGTCTGCCGCGTTTTCGCAGTGACACAAACAGTAACGAACTGACAACTATGGCCAACTCTCCCAATGACTCCTATATCGGGTTTAATGAACGAAAGGCTCAGGCATCTTTCCATCAAGAAAGGCCGGTACGAAACAGAAGAGTAAGTGTCGAAGAAGCTCAGGAGACCACGAGAGACGGAGGTAAAGTTCGATATAAGAGGCCATTGTCTGAAGGTAATGTGGCTGTAAAAGACGAGCCGGTAACAACTACGGAAGATAAAGTCAAGCCGACAGCACCTGCACCGAATGCCACCAGGAAGACAAAAGTAAACAAACCGAAACCAGCCGAGTCGAATTTGCCCAAGATCTATGTTGTTCGAGCCGGCGATAATCTGGCAAAAATAGCACAAAAATTTTACGGGACATTGAGGGGTAATAAAACAATAAACGTTATGCGGATATTCGAAGCCAACCGTAGGCTGTTGAAATCGCCCGATGATGTTCCTGCGGGGCAAAAACTGATTATACCACTTTTGAAAGATGAGGCTGAAGGCGTCTCTACCGGAGGGCTTCTGGAGAGAATAAAATCGAGGATAAGCGGAACACGTTCTTCGACTAAAACACCGGCCAAGCCACGGCCCAAGCCACCTGCGAAAAGGCCAATCAGGCAATACGTTGTACGAGAGGGTGATAGTTTATGGGTGATTGCGGACAAGCAGCTTGGAGACAAAGAACGTTTTAGAGAGATAATGAAGCTGAACGCTTTAGAGGATGAAGATTATCTTACCGTCGGGCAGCGTTTGATCATACCGGTTCGATAGAATATCGAACGGACAGGGAACTTGATACTATGTCGCGATTATACTTTGTTTTTGTAGTTTTTTGTTTTACGGCGGTTTTGATTTTTGCCGTTTATCTGCGAAGTGCCAACAATCACATTTTCTATAAGCTTTGTGCGTGCAGGAGCGAGCAGGGCCGATTGAAACAGGAACTTGGCACCAAACAGTTACTGCTGGAAGGATTCATAAATCCTGCTGCGGTTTCACAGCGTTTCGGTTCATTCAATACCAGCGATTAAGAAGTTGAGAAGTGTTCGAATAACCATTTTTTTTTCACTGTTTCTGGTCGTCGCGTTTGTGGCGCTGGCGGGGCGGTGTTTTTATCTACAGTTTCTCAGAAACGACCATTATACCAAACAATGCCTGAAACAGCAGAAAGGCCAGATTCCTTATAAACCCCAGCGCGGTGTGATTCTTGACAGCCGGGGCAGAGTATTGGCCGCAAGTAACAAGGTTCGGAATATAAAAATTGAGCCCCGTAGAGTCGAGGATGCCAAGAGTCTGTCGAGTGAACTTCAGCCTATTTTGGATATGGGCGCCCATATAATCTGTAAACTTATAACCGAAAGCAAAAATCCGGGATATGTCAAAATCAAGGCAGATGCCAATCCGGGTGAATGTCAAGCCGCCCGGAGAGTTTCAAGTGCGGTCGGTGTCGAATCCGACTGGCGAAGACATTATCCGATGGGCCGATTAGTTTCACACGTGGTGGGTTTTACGAGCCTTGACAATTATGGATTAGAGGGCATTGAATATCAATATAACAAGCAGCTCAGCGGCTTAGGGGCGCAGGATATATTCCTTGTCGACTTACGGCGCAGGCCTATTCGTCCCGTTCCTGTTAAGCTAAGTCCAGCGGATAATAAAGAAGTGGAGAATTCGGTTTTAACCAATGGCGCGGGGATTATTTTGACTATTGATGCTACTATCCAGCAGTTTGTTCGCGATGAGCTTGTAAAACAATATGAAAGCTACGAGGCCGAGTCGGCCGTGGCTATTGTTGTCGAGCCGAAGACCGGAGCGATTCTTGCAATGGTTTCGCTGCCGGATTTTGATCCGGCCAAAGCTCATTCGACCGCGGCTGATAATCGCCGGAACAGGATTTTAACCGATGAGTTCGAACCGGGCAGTGTTATTAAGCCGTTTGTCACTGCAATTGCACTTGATGCCGGTGTTGTTAATAAGACAGAAAAGATTTACTGCGAAGAGGGACATTATTCCGGGAAGGGTTTCGGAAGCATCGGCGAATATCGCAATGGCTTTGGTGATTTGACCGTGAGTGAGATTCTGATTAAGTCGAGTAATATAGGGATGGCCAAAATCGGCCAGCGGATGGGCAAAAAGAGACTTTACGATGGTTTAAGGCTTTTCGGCTTTGGTAAAAGAGTAGGTATTGATTTGCCAGGTGAGGCAGATGGACTGCTGTGGCATACACGCCATTGGACGGGATACAGTATTACGCGGATACCTTGGGGTCAGGAAATTACAGTAACTTCGATTCAATTAATTCGAGCTTTTTGTATACTTGCCAACCGTGGTCGTATGGTGCGCCCCTTCTTAGTCAAAGCGGTTGTTGACAGCAAAGGAGAAATCACCGAATTAAAGCGGCCTTTACCACCTGTCGGTTATATCGTTAAACCCGAGGTAGCTCAATGGATTGTTAACGAGGCACTGGTTGGTGTGGTTAATGAAGGAACTGGTACAAGAGCTAAATTAAAAAAATGGCAGGTATTCGGGAAGTCGGGAACGGCCAATATTGCCAAAAGCAATGAGCGAGGATTTTCGGACAGCGATTACGTGGCATCATTTTTAGCTGGTGCACCGGTGGAGGACCCGGCCATAGTGGTTTTAGTTTCAATTCGCAAACCGAACAAAAGTCTGGGCAAGAGCTATACGGGGGGGGTCGTGGCCTCTCCGGTGGCGGGTGCAATAATCGAAAAAACGCTTAACTATCTTGAGACCAGATACGCCCGTGCGGATTTCTGATAAAAGCACAAAAAAGGTAATTGGGAAAATATTTACTTATTCGCATTTACCGGTTATCATCTATCCATATCAATTATCATTTACCAGTTAACTAATTTGAACAAGCGGAAATGGCAAAGATAATCTATGCAGTTGCCGGTGAGGGATTCGGACACAGTAGCCGGTCTCACCTGATAGGGCAGAGGCTCCTTGAGGCCGGTCATAATTGTATCTTTGTGGGTTCGCAGAAGTCGCTTGTCTATCTGAAACAATATTTCGGTGAGCGTGTGAAGGAGGTATTCGGGCTTTCCTTCGCTTTTATAGACGGGCGGATTGATAAGTCAGAGACCCTGAAAAGAAACCTGATGAAGCTGCCTGAGGGCAATAAACTAAACGATGAACTTTTCAACAAACATTTCAAGGCATTTGGGCCGGACCTTGTGATATCGGATTTTGAGCCTTTCAGCGCGTGGTGGGCATGGCGTAAGAGAGTGCCTTTTATCAGTATCGACCACGAACACATGCTTTCGCATTGTCAGCTCGAACATCAGGGGAGGAACTGGTTTTCGAGGATGACTGCCAGGGTGGTAACTGAGTGTCACTACGTGGGGGCGGTTGCTTATATTGTTGTAAATTTCTTTGAGGCGCCTTTGAGTGTTGATTCGGCGGTTTTAGCGCCGCCTATTATAAGGCCTGTCGTCCGCTCGCTTGAGGCGAAGCAGGGAGAGCATATTCTGCTTTATTCGACAACGGGTGAGGACGAGGAGCAGTTACAGCAGATTCTTTGTAAGTTTGGTGAGCAGAAATTTTATATTTATGGTTTCAAGAAAAACTTTGAATATAAGAACTGTATTTTCAAGAAGCGTTCGACGGAAGGATTTCTGGCCGATTTGGCAGACGCTAAGGGAGTAATAGCTTCTGCGGGATTTTCATTGATAAGCGAGTGTATGTATCTGAAAAAGAAGATGCTAATGCTGCCCCTGGCCGGCCAATATGAGCAGATAATCAATGCGCATTACATTCAGAAGCTTGGACTGGGAATTTCGGCTGAGAAATTAGATGAAGCGGTTTTGGCCCGTTTTCTTGATGAATTAGACAAACCAATGTCGGACGATGAGAGGATTATCTGGCCGGACAACGACAGGTTCTTCCACATAATGCAAGAAACCTTGAACAGACTGCACAATCCCATTAGCATAGCACTTGATTAGTTAATGTTCGTCTCAGGGATTTTGTTTTATTCTTTGGCCTGCTCTGCTTGTCCGATATATCCGTCTTCAATGCAGAACTGGATG
>CAZWME010000411.1:0-1058 GCA_964634515.1 uncultured Pirellulales bacterium
TGGGCTTTAAGGCCGGCCTTTACGAAACGCCGCATCATATCATAGTCTTCGCCAACAATCAGGTCTTCATCGTAAAAACCGATTTTGTCGAAAACGCTTCTTCTTATACCGAGCCTGAACGGAACTACAGGATGTCCCGCTCGGAGCAAGTCTCTGATAAGATGTCTATAGTCCTTGTATTCGGGCTTATTCATTATGCGTATCGGTCTACTATTCTCATCTATCAGCAAGACATCACAATATACAAGGTCAACATCAGGGTGTTTTTCAAACTCCATCAGGTGCATGGCAATTAAGTTCGGCATCATCATATCGTCTGAATCCAGAGGCATAATATACTGCCCCTTGGCTTTGCTTATAGCAAAGTTTCGAGCACTTGATGCGCCACCATTATCTTTATATATGTATTTTATTTTATCATTCTTAAAGTTAGCTACGACATCTCTGGTATCGTCTATGGAGCCGTCATCAACAACAATAAGCTCAAAATTTCTATAGTTCTGAATCAGCACACTCTCAATTGCCTCCGCGATATACTCTGAAACATTGTAGGCCGGCATTATAACTGAAACCAAAGGATCATCCTTGCTTTTGTGCAAAGGTATCACCGATATATACGGATTTCCGTATCTTTTGCCGACAATATACCTTTCGTATAAACTGTGAATCTTCCGGCCATGTTCGATGCCTTGTTTGTTATAATAATAGAGACCAAGGAAATCAGGTATGTGTTTGAATTTGTATTTGCTTGCAATGCGCAGCCAGAATTCCCAATCGCCTGCGCTATCTAATGAATCATCAAAATAGCCAAGTTCATCGTGGAGCGATTTTCGCCACATCGGCTGTGAACCCACGCAGCAGCCGAACAGCAGTCTTTCTCTGCTGTATTCGGGTCTTCTGACCATCTCGGTAACGTGATGGCTGGCATAAGTGCCGTTTGGCGTGTCAGTATAAATCTGGTCACCATAAACAAGAGCGACATCAAAATTGGCCAGCAGCGTTTCAGCCATTATTTCCAGGGCGTCTTCACGGTGTCGGTCATCTGTGTTGGCATTGGT
>CAZWME010000411.1:1158-5325 GCA_964634515.1 uncultured Pirellulales bacterium
GCCGAGACGAGATACTCCCAGCACGGTTCGGCGTGTACTGAAGGAACAAAGTTTGGACGTACTGTGGTGTTCAAGTTTTCATTTTTATCTCTGATGCGTTCTTCGAACTCAGTGTCTATAAGTGCGGCGTTTAAAAAAAGTTCATCGTTATTAGTCGTGAGCAATGCCGGCATGAAAATCTGCTTGTAATCGGCTTTGGGGAAAATAGTCAGATGACCGTCCACTGTCGCATCCACAATCCGCCGACCGTCGGCCTCGAATGCCTGCTTGGCCAAACTGTAAGCCACTTCGGATTTTGCCAAATCCGGCAGATGCCATCGTACACCTTTGCCAAAATACTGGGGGTGGAAATGATTTGGATCGTCACCTTCCGATATAACTTCTTTATTGGCAGGGCCCCGGCTCTTGAAATAGTGGTCTACACCAATGAGTATAACTTCATTGAAACCCATGAAGTATGCCAGTTGCATAGCCACATAAGTAACGGTGTGTCCTTCCCAGAGTCCGCGTCGCGGGTCTTTTGAAAAGGACGGTCTGCGAATACTCTGCAAGAAGATAATATCTCGATGATTCTGGATATATGTAAAACCATTAAGACTAAGAAATTTTGGCGATTTGATTTGGCATATTTGCTCGGCGCTTTGTTCGATAACCAGGGGATTCACACTAACATAATAGGTCGGTCTAAAATCCCACTTGTCGAAAAGCAAGTAGATTCGGTTCATACCAAAGGTGATTTCGTTCTTAAGGAATGACAAATCCATTTTGTTAAGGCTGGGACCATTTCCGATAATGACACAGCGTTGGCCGCGATGCTTATCTTTGTACTGCGCCAGATGATTGTTCGATGCTGCTAGCACATTCTCCTGTGAAAGTGACTGTCGGCATTGCGGAGGAGTAGAACACAGTGTTTGGGGTGATGCACTCAGCTGCAGTGTTGCGGTTGAAGCTCCTATCTCTTTGAGGTAAGCTGATAAAGTTTGCTCGAATTGTTCAGCCCGGGCCTGGGGAACAAAGATAAGGTTTCCCCAAGCTGGATTGCTATTCAATGGGTAGCGTTCGCACCGCAAGAATTTGTGTGGGGCAGAAGCAATGCCTTTACGTCCATATTCTACGATCGGTGCATATTCAGACACGAAAGTTACATAGCCCAGATGAGCCATATAAGCAGCCATGTCATGATGGGTAAAACCAAAATTGGGTTCTGATCGCTCATCCATATACTCACAGATGACCACCTCGGGTTGCAACCTGCTGAAATCGAAGCTTCTCAGCGCCATAAAGTCGGCGCCTTCAATGTCAATTTTTAAGATGGTGACGTGGTCTATTTGCGATTGGGCCAATACTTCATCAAGCCGTACGGTTTCCACCGTGCCTCCGAGACGGTGTGTCGAATGGAAGGGCTTTAATGAATGTATGCCCCAATGCTCCGAACTCACATAGAAGGGAACACTATCCACCGAGGTATCAAAAACGGCTTTCCTTATACAGACGACATCTGGAAAAGATTGGAGGTTACAACAAAATTCCTTGTAATTAGTGGGCTCAGGCTCGAAAGCAATAACCTGCCAACCTCTTTTGGCAAACGGCTTCGCAAAAGAACCCGTATGTGCTCCAACATCAACCAGTGTATTTTTTCGATTCAAAGGATAATTCAACTTGAGGAGTAGGGCGACTTCGGAAAATCTCTTTGGTGGACCGGCCGGGCGCGTCACCTGGCTTTTCGCCTTTGACGGCTCCCGAACAAAACTTGAACGCTCAACTTTTTCACGTATTTCATTCGATATCTTCTCCGCCTGCTGATTTTTCCCCTGCGAACGCAAATTCATAATCTTTTGAGAAAATATTGTCCCCTCGGTTTGAAGAACGTTTTGAGGAATTTTGACGTTTTCCAGCTTTTTCAATACATTCAATATATCCTGTTTTTGCACTTCCGGTAATTTCAAATTCTTTCTGTTTAGCAAACTTAAGTATAACTGCTTAACCTTATCCCAGGCTCCCTGTTTGGCATAGCATTGTGCAAGTTTTGTGCAGGTGCTGACAAAACATTCCGTCATTTCCTGGCGGTTTATGAATTCCATACACGCTGTGAAATCATTACCATCGATGGCGTCCTGCAGAAGCCTGTGTATCTTTTCAAACAGAGTTTCGGCATTATCGAATTTAAACAGTGTTAGATATGAAGAAGCGATCGCATATAAGATGCTTATTCCATCAGGTTTCGGCTCATCCCACAAATTGCCCCATCTTACAACATGGCTTGCATTGCCATCGCTTTTTTCCCTATCAAATGACTCAACTTCGTTCCGATTATTAAAATCTATATTCTTTGTTTGTTTGTAAGAAGAATTTTGGTTTGTATCAACTGGAAGTGACTTGGAAAAGAATATCTGCCGATATTCGACTTTAGTAAAAATGTCCAGTTTGCTGTCTACAGTAGCATCTATAATCCGGCGACCATCAGACTCGAAATTGACTCTTGCCATTTGATAAGCAACTTCGACCTTTTCCAAATCGGTTAGAGAACTCCTTGCATTCTCCCCCAAATATTCCTGAGAAAATTGAACATCATTCTCATTATCTTCCATCTTTATACTTTTTTTGTCAGAATTAATAAGATTATGGTCATTTCCTATTAGAATAACATCATCAAATCCCATAAAATAGGCCAGTTGTAAAGCTGCAAAAACCGTATCCCGTCCATTACCAAGGGCATCTCGAGCATCCTTGACAAACAATAACCGGTTCGTTTTATAAAGGGAGATAAAGTCAGTGGGATTCTCAACAAAATTTATAAACTCAATGTCAAAAAATTTTGTTGATGGCATTTGCAGTATTCTATAGGGGCCTTGGTCAATTAATAGTGGATCCAGGCATATATAGTATGTGGGGCTGAAATCCTCGTTACTAATCCTGATGTCTATTTGGTCAAGACCTATAGTGATTTCATTTTTAAGAAATGACAGGTCCATCTCTCTCAGGCTCGGCCCATTGACGATGATGACACAGCGTTGGCCGCGGTGTTTATCTTTATATGAACTCAGCATACGATTTGATAAAGCTCTGTATGCTATTTTCTTTTGCAGTTTCTTTAGGTCCCAAAGTTCCGTGGGCATGCTGTTGAAAATTACATTGATATATTCTACCGGTGAATCGATCCAGGCATGATCCATATAGAATAGTATCATTTGTATGACACTTTCATAGTTGTTTCTCGACAAGCTCTGAGCAGTTGTTAAAGCTTTAATCAAATGGTGATTTGCTCTGTCAAACTGTTTGAGCGAGTAATACTGTCCCGCAGCTTTTAGATGCGTGTAAGCAATAGCGTCATTTTTAAGATCCGATAGTTCGAGCGTTAGATTCTCCGAACCAAAAGATTTTTCAACGACCTTTAATCTGCTGTTTGTATGTAGCTGCAAATCCGTCGATAATGAATCAGCTACGAGTCTATAAGCACATACAATATTATTCTGGCGATACATCAGGCATCCGGCCAGAGCAAGACGGCGGTGCAGGTCCCAATCTTCGGCTGATCGCAAACTTTCGTCGAAGAAACCGGCGAGGTCGATCCATTTTCGTCGAATTAGTGTAGTGTGCATGCAAAAGCAATTCCGAATAAGTATTTCCCTGGGAAGTACCGGACTAGCCGTCAATGCTTTGTTTTTTAGCACATTACCATACTCATCAACCCTCATAAATGTCCCACCAACCAGACCATAATCAGGATAATTTTCGAGAAAAGTAACCTGTTCTTTTAGTTTATGAGGTAAGAAGTAGTCATCTGAATCGAGGAAACAGATATATTTTCCTCGAGCATGTCGAATTCCGGTGTTACGTGCTGCTGATGGCCCTTTATTTTCAGAATGACGAATATAGTGGATGCGCGGATCATTGAAAGAATTAGTCACTTCATCGGGATTATCGGAAGATGCATCATCGACAACAATTATTTCAAAATCGCTAAAGGTCTGGGATAAGACACTGTCTATTGCCTGTCCGAGATATTTTGCGGTGTTATAACATGGAATAATAACACTAACAGTCGGAGCTATTTTGTCGCCGCTCCCTAAATTCCGGTTTTCTTGCACTTTTGCGTCTTGCGATAGCAATGACAATTTGCCTGTAGACTCTACTAATCTTGGAAATGGCTCGGTATCCTCTTCCAGG
>CAZWME010000412.1:0-5308 GCA_964634515.1 uncultured Pirellulales bacterium
CGACTTACTACTGGCGAGTGGACGAAGTCAATAATGCCAATCCCGAAAGCCCATGGAAAGGCAATGTCTCAAGCTTTACAACGGGCGATTTCCTTATCGTGGATGATTTCGAATCATACAATGATCTTGATGAAGGTGAACCCGGGAGCAATAGGATATATCTTACCTGGCTGGATGGATACGACAACCCAGCTATAAACGGTTCTATAGTTGGCCATGCTACCGCTCCTTTTGCCGAGCAAGGTATCGTCCGCACCGGCTCGCAATCGATGCCGTACTTCTATGACAACAACATGAAGTATTCAGAAGCACAGCTAACACTAAGCCCGGCACAGGACTGGACGCGACTGGGTGTAACGGTATTGTCACTGAGCTTCCTTGGTAATTCAGGTAATTCTGTTGAACCGATGTACGTGAAGATTAACGGTAAAAAGGTTTTATATAACGGCGACGCATCTGACATAACACAACCACGGTGGAACCTGTGGAATATAGACCTTGCATCAGTTGTTGTAAACCTGCAAAATATAACGACATTTATCATCGGATTCGGTAACGATACGAATCCAACAGCCGGTGGCTCAGGTGTGGTTTACTTTGATGACATTCGGCTGCATCGCTCGGCGCCTGTGACCGCAACTTCTTCGGAAGAAATATGGATTGAGGCGGAAGATGCCGATACGATAACCGCACCCATGGAGATTTATACGGACATGGCTGACGCCTCCGGCGGAGAGTATATCGGCACAACGGACGATGTCGGCAACAGCGGCGACAACCCACCGTTTCCTGACGGCACTGCGAGTTATACTTTCACAGTTGAAGGCGGAACATACATGCTCAGTTGCCGAATAATTATCCCAGACGGTGATTCGTTCTGGTTCCGCATCCAGGGTGCTACTACTCAGACGACCAATGACCCCAGCGGCTGGGTAAGATGGAGCGATCCTCCGAACTCAGACTCATGGTACTGGGAGGATGTATTCAGCGCCCAAGATGACGGCGAAACGGTACTGTTTACGATGGATCCGGGGACTTATACCCTTGAGGTCGGGTACAGGGAGGATGCTGCGCTGATGGATACTATCTTGATTTCCAAGGTTGAATAAACAATGTTCTCGGGCTGGGCTTCCGACAACGTTAAGATTTTAAATGATAATGGGTATTTTGGTTAGCAGCCAAATTATAATTTATGTTACTTAAGCTCTGTTAAAAGGAGGATTATTATGTCTGGAAAACTAACGTATCTACTTTCTTTTGTTTTGGTTATAGGATTAGTCGGCGGGGTAGTAAACGCGGACCCGTACCGGCAGGACACCGGTCCGGACGGTATCATTTCGATAGAGGCTGAGAACTACGATGACAATATCCTGAAGGGAGTGAGTTTCTGGGAATTTGTTACATCAACGGATGCTTTTACACCAGCAGATGGATTCAGTGGCGGCGGTGCCATGCAGTCAATGCCGGACACCCCGCTGGGGGGTGCTGCCGGATTCGATACGGGCTACGGGGCGAACGCTCCGAGGTTGGATTATGAAATCAATTTCGAAAAGACCGGGACATACTATATTTGGATTCTCGCTTACGGCATGGACGGCAATGCAGATTCCTGCCATGCAGGTCTGGACTTTGAGGAAACCCCCCTTTCCAATCGAATGAGCGGCTGGAGCGGTAGTCACTCATGGGCCAACGGCAGGTATGAAAGGCCGGAACCGTCACAGATCGAAATAACTACGACCGGGGTACACACCCTGAACATCTACCAGCGTGAGGACGGACTCGTTGTCGATAAAATCCTTCTTACTACCAATCCAGATTACAGGCCGACGGGTACAGGCCCTGAAGAAAGCCACCGTGGGGCCCTGTTGAAAGCTTACGATCCCATTCCGGAGGACGGTTCCACACATGAGGATAACTGGGTGAGTCTTAACTGGTCGGCAGGAGAGACTTCCGTCTCACATGATGTGTATTTCGGCAAAAACTTTAATGATGTGAATGACGGCATGGCCGAAGTGTTCCGGGGCAATCAGACCGGAGCGTTTTACGTCGCCGGTTTTCCCGGATTCGCTTTTCCGGACGGTCTTGATACTGGCAAGACATACTACTGGCGGATAGATGAGGTTGAAGCGGATAGTACTATAAACAAAGGTGACGTCTGGAGTTTTACCGTTCCCCCCAAAACAGCCCACAATCCAAATCCTGCAGATGGTACTGAATTTATTGACCCAAATACGGACATTAGCTGGAGGCCCGGCTTAGGCTCGAAATTGCATCACGTGTATTTTGGCGAAAGTTTTGACGACGTAAATGCCAGCACTCCCGACACCTACAAAGGTCCTATTTCAGATACTACTTATTCTCCGGGTACCCTTGCATTAGATAAGGTTTATTACTGGCGTGTCGATGAATTCGCTCTTACCGGCACATATACAGGCGATATCTGGAGTTTCAGAACAATACACGAGATACCTGTTACCAACCCAAATCTTGTTAGTTGGTGGAAGTTAGACACAGGTATGGGCAATAGAGCTATTGACTGGTCGGGTTACAGTAATCATGGTACCCTGGAAGACAATCCGCAGTGGTCTGATGGATTTGACGGCATTGGGCTCGAATTAGACGGTACTAACTTCGTTGAACTGTCAACCACTGATATGATTGGCTCGAATATAGGCTCTGTATGCCTATGGGTCAAAACCACCCAGGCCGGAACAGGTATGATTTTTTACAGCAATTCAGGTTCCGGCGGCAACGGTTTCGGCGACGAGTACGAATTGCATGTCAATATGATGGGAGACGGCGGAGTCGAATTTTACATCGAAGGCGGTAACAATGATGCCAATCCAGAGGGACCGGTTGTAAATGATGACTCCTGGCACCATATTACGGCCACGTGGGACATTAACGCAGAGGCTAAGCTGTATGTTGACGGTGGAGATCCGGTATCAGTACCTCATGATGCCAATGAATTTGACTTATCCGGGACAATCCGGCTCGGACGGCCTGTTTCTCTTGAGCGTTTCTATATAGGTCTGATCGACGATGTGAGGTTGTACAACTATGTATTATCACCTGATGAAATTGCTCTTATTATGAGAGGCGACGTAACACTTGCCTGGAATCCACAACCGGCCAATGGATCAACATTAAATATCGACGATGTAACATCTGTTAGCTGGTCGGCGGGTGATAACGCAGCCCAGCACGATGTTTACTTCGGCACTGATAAAGACGCCGTAGCCAGCGCTGATGCATCCGATACGACCGATATATATCGGGGCCGACAGGGTGCTGCCAGTTATACCCCACCTGAAGGTATTGAATGGGGCCAGACTCACTACTGGCGAATTGACGAGTATAACACCGATGGAACTATAAGTACGGGCAGAGTGTGGAGCTTTGCGATTGCAGATCATATCGTTGTGGACGATTTTGAGAGCTACAACGACCTTGATGAAGGTGAACCGGGCAGCAACAGGATATATCTTGCCTGGGCGGACGGCTACGACAACCCGGCTATAAACGGCTCTATCGTTGGTCATCCTTCTGCTCCTTTTGCCGAGCAGACTATCGTTCACGGCGGTTCACAGTCAATGCCGATGTCTTACGATAATACTGTTGGTATATCAGAGGCGACTTTGACATTGACCTATCCGCGTGACTGGAGCAGGCACGGAATCGGCATTTTGTCGCTGTGGTTTAGAGGCAATCCGGCAGGTTTCCTGGAAGATCCGGCCGGGACTATAACGATGAGCGCAGCAGGCGACGACATCTGGAATACAGCCGATCAGTTCCGTTACGCATACAAACAACTGTCAGGCGCCGGATCGATTACGGCACAGGTGCTCAGCGTTCAGAATACCGATCCCTGGGCAAAAGCAGGCGTTATGATTCGTCAGACACCTGACGCAGGCTCTAAATTTGCCGCCGTGTATATCACGCCCGGCAATGGTTGCAGATTCCAGGCCAGGCGAACGCCGGGCTCTGCCGCAACAAGTGACACTGCCGATAATGCGTTTACACCTGAACAAACAGGAATCACGGCCCCCTACTGGATTAAAATAGAGCGTGACGCGGCTGATAACTTCAATGGGTACTACTCCAGTGACGGCGTTAGCTGGCAGGCAATGTCATGGAATCCACAGAAGATATCAATGCCTACGAACGTCTATATAGGCCTGGTATTGACCAGCCATAACTCCGGTGTGATCGGTGAGGCTCAATTCTCCAATGTGACGACAACCGGTTCAGTCAGCCCGATGACATGGACACACGAGGCCATCGGCGTTGATATGGCCAGCAATGATCCTGAGCCGATGTATGTTGCTCTCAACGGCAATGCAGTGGTACAACACGACAATCCTAATGCAGCATTGATAAATGACTGGACCCAATGGAATATCGACCTGACGCGCTTTGCAGACCAGGGTGTGAATCTTGCAAATGTTAACACGATTACCATTGGTTTCGGCGATAAGAAGAACCCGCAAGCCGGTGGTTCAGGAAGTGCATATTTTGATGATATTCGGTTAAATCAGCCGTAGCGGGAACAGCAACGAAAAATGGAAGATTTTGCCGGCAGTTAAAATCGAAAGGCCGGCATAAAAGATTGGCTTAAATTCGGAGCCTATACCGATGATTCGGTATGGGCTCTTTTTTCATTTGCAAAATCAAAAGCCCTCTGCAACCAAGTGAGGTCGGCGGGGAATAAAACCTTTTTGTTTGTCAGAAGGATTGTGTAGAATGGTTCAGTGAATTCATAAAGTGTGGATAAACTTTGAGGAGCACTGAGCGTGTTTATTCCTTATCGCGTTGACGTTCCGTTTAATTATCGACCGGTCATGAACTGGATAGTGGTTGCTTTGGTCATATTTATCTTTGCAATTCAGATTGTCGAGGCCAATCAAGTCAGAAATCGCCAAATGAGTCTTGTCGAGTACAAGGAAAACTCTATCACAACACAATACCTTCTCGACGGCTTGTCTATCAAGGGTCTTTTCGGACATATGTGGCTGCATGGCGGACTCCTGCATTTGATAGGAAATTTAATTTTTCTTTGGCTCTTTGGCAATGCGGTGTGCTCTAAGATAGGCAACCTGTATTATCTGCCGGTATATGTCTTCCTCGGTCTGATAGCAGGGATTAGCCATTTGCTGTTTTCCGATGTTCCAATACTTGGAGCAAGCGGTGCGATAAACGGTATTGTGGGTATGTATCTCGTATTCTTTCCGGAGAATTCGATAAGCTGTTTTTTCTTCTTACTCTTTCGTCCGGTGTGGTTCACAGTCAGAAGTTTCTGGATGATTTT
>CAZWME010000413.1:0-5306 GCA_964634515.1 uncultured Pirellulales bacterium
TTGTAATCTTTCCGTATATCATTCAAATTATGGAGCTATATAGTTCTATAGAATATCTTGTTCCCGGCGACTTCGTCGCCGGGAATCGCGGCGCTGACTACGTCCAGTGCCTTGCCCCGGCGCTTTGCGCCGGAACAAGGCACTGGACCTGACACCTGAAGCCGCACGAACAAGCTACGCTTGCTCGCACGGCTCCCGGTGCAGGTCAGCGCCGCGATTAGCCTTTTAAAGAATATGAACAGAAACACAAACAATGTGAAATTATCCGATTATTGGCAAGGAATACATGAAGCTCTCGACGACCGTTTGAGATCATTAAAGCGCTATATTCGCCATTCGGCTACCGGTTTTTCTGCAGAAAGATATTTTATAAATTTGCTCAGGGAGTATTTGCCAAAGAGATACTCAGTAGATCAAGGTTTTGCAGTAAACGCCGCAGGAAAAAGAAGCGATTTAATAGACATTATTATTGCTGACACATTTCATATCCCACCCTTATGCTCTGAGCCAAACTACAAGGTATTTGCTATTGAATCCGTTTGTGCAGCCATAGAAGTAACAACTGGGCCAAAGGGATCAATTTCAAGGAGCAATAAGAGAATACCGAAACTGGAAGACGATCTACAAAAACTAGCAAAAGTGAGGCTTATGGGTGAGGATCGTATTTACCATGACACCTTCATGCTGAGTGATGGAAAGGATATGCGACTAGAGACTAAGAGTATCGCTATTAATTTATGTCCGAGGGCTTTTATCATTACGTCTGGCGATGAGTGGGTTCATAGGAAAAATTACGAAACTAACGTAGTAAAGGCATTCGATAAAATACGTAAGGATAATAAGAGTGCTTGGTTAAACGCTGCTCTTAGCATGAGACATGGAATGTTATACTTCCCTCCTCATCAAGCTGATGAGAGACGGTGGTTCAAAGAAAACTCATTGCTGACGTTTCTTATGTTTTTAAATGACGCCATAGCTACTTATCCTACTTATCGCATTAACTTGCAGAGATACAGACAAAATATTCCTTCTTTAGAGGACACTACGAATGGAGAAAGCGGCTAACCAGGGCATGCACCAGATCCCAAAGGCCGGTGGCCTTCGGGCCTGGTGATGCCCAGCGTTATATCTCGAATAAGGAGTAAGTATGTCGGAAGTATGGCCGTTAGATGTTCGTACAGCTTTTAGCCGAGCAGCTGTTGACCGGCTTCGTCCGTTCAATTGTCTCCTTCTAATGCCATTTGAGCATCGGTTCAATGTTGTTGCAGATGAGATAAAAAGCTGTATAGATGAAGTATACGCTTCTGCTCCTCAGGTTCTTGGCCAGTCAGTTCCAGAAATAGACAGATTGGATTGGGTGACTTCTTCCGGTGTAATCCAGAACGAAATATGGGACAAGCTTGTGGGCTCTGATCTTGTTTTCTGTGATATAACAGGTTATAATCCGAATGTCATGTTTGAAAGCGGAGTGGCGTCAGGATGGAAGAAAATGCACCAAGTGGTATTCATCCGGGATCATTATTTCAAGCAGCAGTCACCATTTGACATAGCTCCGATCAGATATACCGAATATGAACTAACATCGGACGGGCTCCCATCCTTCCGAAAGAAAATAATGAACCTTGTCCGTGATGCGTTTATTGCTTTCCCTGATTCATTGGTTGACCCATCGCCACCGTGCTTTCCTGCTCAAATAGACTTCGCCGACGATTACGATGACCGTCGTATTTACACTCCTCCACTTGCACACAGGAGAATCTTGAATAGCGCGCTCGAGTTTGGATCTACGCTGTTTTTCCCTGAGTCATGGGCGTCTCTTGGCAACGCTCGTGTCTCGTACTTTGACCTGGAATTTGATGGTGCGTTTCGAAACCCTGTCAAGCCTGAAGCCTGGATCGGTGTAGGTGTGCGCAGTCAGCATTTCTTTGCCAACTACGCGCATATCCTTTATCTCAAGAGAGATGGTGCGATTATCTTAACTGAACCTGACGAGTCAAAGCCAAATTCGTATTGGGACAGGCCATTGAGAGAGCCGACTAAAATAGACGACTCAGCTTTTCACTATTTCCATGTTCGGTTCGATGCAAAGAACTTCTTTGTTGCCATAGATGACTTCAGTGAGTCCTTTGAGGTAGCCAAATTGCCAAAAGTATACGGACCGGGTCTAATCCGGTTTCAGTCGTCTCATTCGTGGATGGCTATTTCAGGGATTAGAGCGAGCGAGATATAACCTTGCCACTTCAGCCGACCGCAAACAGCGCGGCGGCTGACCGGCCCGTTAGCGAAACATCCATATTTGGCCGGAGATAGGATTTAATCCATGTTGTGCAACCTTACCTTTAAAAAAGCCTTTGGCCTCGAAACACTACCAGCAGATTATGCCTTTTGGCTGGCTGAGCTTTGGGGTGAATCGTATAGATTTGCTGTTAATAATACATTAGTTGATGTGAAGGCTGGTAAGTTTGGCATATCAGAACAGGAGAAGTTCGTCATAAGTCTTTTTCTTCATTCGGATGAAAGAGATCTTAACTTTATTTGCGAGATACTTACCTTAGATATTGGGTTTAGCGTTGACTTGTCTGTGCCAGAGCATCAACAAGGAGAAAATTTAGCAGGAAAGATAGATAATCTGATTGAGCCGTTTATAGCAGTTGCTTTTAGAGCCTCAACGAGGTTTGTCGATGCCTATAGAACAGCTAAATATGAACAGATGCGACGGTCTGAAGAATGGAAAAGTGGAATGGTTTCTCTTGTTCCAGAAATGACGGAAGCAGAGTTCAGGAGCTATCTGTTTTATAGCCTAAAAGGACTCGAAAGGACTTTTGTGGGCCACTTTAGCGCAGGTCAAATGAGAACGTCTTCATCAGTTGATACTACCATTATTGCACAGAATGTACATGGTATTGTAGAGAATGAAGTTCCCCTTAATAGCAAGTTAATTGTTCTGGCATGGGAATATCTATTTCGCGAAGATTATCGAAATTCTATTATATATTCAGCAACTGTTCTTGAACTAACGATTATTAAGGTAATTCGTAGGATTTATGCTTCCAATAACGCGGCAACAACCTCACAAGTTGACAAATTTCTGGATAACACCAGTAATCGATTATTGTGCACAGTAGTCTTAGGTAGTTTAGGAATTGGTGATGAGGCGCTTCGAAATAGTATTGCCTCTGTTTTCGACATTCGAAATGGTCTTGTGCACGGGAAAAAGAAAAAAGCCAGTAAAGATGAGGCGGAGTCAGTAATTAGTGATACAGAGAAGTTTTTAGAATTTCTTGAGAAGTCATGACGACGCCGGATTCTAAGACGAACATGCAGCAATCGCTAACCATCGGTTGAAGTGGGATTGGTCATTACGCTGTGCTACATGCCCAACCCCTTAACCGTAACGATTATAGAGTTCAAATAATATACATTGAGGAATTATTACTCACGTAGCTTTCGGAAATCGTGTTCGTGATAAAAACCATAAAGTTACTAATGGAGGTACATTCAAGTGCCCTGGCATTTTCAACGACAGCGAAATCGTTGGGACCTTTTAACCGATGATCCCGAGAGTGAAATCTGGTTTCGGCTCTCAGAAGATGAAAGTGAATATGCTGTTCGAAAAAAAATGATTCATTATTATGATGAAAAAGGAGTTGATTACAGCATTCCTGAATTAGACGAAACTGTCTCTTACTTCGTTTATAGTTTGAAACAAGGCAGAGAATATTTCACCGCCTCTAAAGGAGTATCAATACTAACTCGCCCACTATTGCTATTCTATGGCATGGTGTGTCTCGCTAAGTTGCCAATAATTTTAAATAATCCAAGATATCCAACCCAAATTGGGGAAAAGCGTGGCTTCCGAATGCATGGCTTAGGTTATCGTGAAAATGGTAATGGTGGATTGGTTATCGAGAATGATGTCGTAACGATCCATGACGAAGGCACGTTCTCATCACTTTATTTTTTCTTTAAAGAAAAAATGCCGGATAAACGAGAATTTAAGATCTCAGAACTATATGGATGGTTGCCTGACATGTTCAGTGCTTTTGGATCAAAAAGCAATATTACGACACGCCTTGCAACCGTCAACACCTCCATAGTAGGCGACAAAGGTGATATGGTTGCACGTATTGGGTTGCCACCTATAATCAATATAGATGAGAAATCTCTTTACGAAACATATCCGTTTTTAAAACAGGACTTTGAAAAAAGGGTCGTTGAAAATGAAACTTTTTATTTTGGTACCACTTCTGAAAACCGCAAAACAATTCCGGCAAGTGAAGGGGTTGCCGACCGAAAGGTGAAAGAACAGAAACTCGTTCAGGAAATTGAAAAATATTTCAGCAATATTAGTCGGTATAATTATTTGAGTGTTGAATACTTGGTACCACAGGAAGAACAACTTATCTTAAATCCACTACTGGCATCATATATGCTGATGTATGGATTTAGCAGGTTGTGCAGATACAATCCAGCCAAATGGGGCGAATTGATCGAGGGGAGAACATCCAATGAAAGGTGGTTGGTGGAAAGATTTATTGACTTGAGCAGCAAAACCTTTCCTTGGGAGATTTTTCAACTGTTTACTGGGAAACCTGTAATTATGTATTCTGGATAACCAATTGAATAAATTCTATAACCTGTCGTTTCACCAGAAAACAAAAGCCTAGCGGCTTCTGTTTTCTGGTGAACTTTTCGTTAATGCTTAAAGGTTGACACAGACAAAAGATTTGAAACACAGGGAGGGAATAAAATGAGACCCGACGAAATTAAGCAAGAAATAAGCAAATTAAATCTTGCTGAAAAATTATTATTGATAGAAGACTTATGGGATTCTATCGCTCAAGGAAATTCAGAGCTTCCTCTGCCTGAATGGCAAAAACGAGAACTTGATAAAAGATATAAAGAATATAAAGCAGGAGAGCAGAATCTTCATGACTGGCAATCAGTTCACGAAGATTTAAGGAATAAATACAAATGAAACTTCGTTATACTGATAGGGCACAAGATGATGTTGAATTGGCTTTTGCCTGGTATGAAAGGCAACGGAGGGGACTTGGTTTTGAGTTCTTGGATTGTGTAGAAGCGGCCTTACAAAACATTATTGATTATCCTGAGATGTACCAAATACGATATGCGCATTTTCGTGGCTGCCCCATAAGAAGATTCCCCTTTTCAATATTTTATACGATTGAAGGGAATGAAATTGTAGTGCATTCTATATTTGATAATAGACAAAACCCAAAGAAGAAGCCATAACGAATAAGGTTAGATTGTGTGAGGAACGAACCACAATCTGAACCGTTTGT
>CAZWME010000414.1:0-1061 GCA_964634515.1 uncultured Pirellulales bacterium
TCCGGACAGAAGCAATCTTTATTCGGGCAGGTTCCCTCATGATGTTCTGTTCGTGGCCGGGCAATCCGATGCAAAAAAGGTTTGGCCTTATATACAGCCGGGCCCGGCGGATTCATGGGCAGGCAGTAAGAGCCATACTTTTACGATTATGTTCGGCCTCAAATCCACACCGAGATCAGGTGAATGTAAACTCGTGCTGGACTTTGTAGATACACACAGTGCCATCCCGCCCAAAATACAAATTAAAATCAACAATGAGTCCTTTATCCGCAAAGTGCCCCGCGGAGCCGGTGACGCCTCAGCCCATGGTCAGCCCAACAAGGGCCGTGAACATCGTCTGGTCATAGACTTTCCTGCCCGTGTACTTAAGATGGGCAATAATGAGATTAGCATCAAATCATTAGAGGGCAGTTGGGTACTTTACGACCATGTAACTTTCAGAACGCCAAGAAGCGTACAAACAGAATCGCTTAAACCCTCTACCAGGCTTCTCGATGTTTATAGCGAACCTTTCTTAGTCAAGAAGAAAGGGGACAAGCTGTATCAGCCTGTTCTTGCATCGGTAATGCATATTGGTGAGCCCGTCGAGGCAACAGTTGCAACCAAAGGTTCGGAATCGGCCGGACAAACACTTGAACCGGGCTTTAAGGTTATCGAAGGATTTGCGCCAGCAGTTAACAAACCAACTTCAATTGAGGTTGATGTCAAGGTGGCGGGTAAATCTATAGGCAAGCAAAGCCTGGCTATAAAGCCCGTCCGAAAGTGGGAGATTTATGTGCTGCATCACTCGCATGTGGACATCGGTTATACGCACGTGCAAACTGAAGTTGTACGCAAGCATTGGGAATATTTTAAGCAAGTCATTGAATTAGCCCGCGAGTCAGCGGATTATCCGGAAGGAGCGCGTTTCAAATGGAACGTCGAAGTGCTCTGGGCAGTTGACAGTTATCTGAAACAGGCCACACCGGATGAGCGAGAAGCCTTCGTAGATGCGGTCAAGAAAGGCTGGATCGGCCTGGATGCTTTGTACGGCAATGAATTAACAGCTTTGTGCCGTTCGG
>CAZWME010000414.1:1071-5302 GCA_964634515.1 uncultured Pirellulales bacterium
TTAGTGGATTATGCGCAGAAGCTACGGCAGCGCTATGATTTGACGATTAACTCGGCAATGATTACCGACGTGCCCGGCTATACATGGGGTATTGTGCCTGTTCTGGCACAGAGCGGGGTTAAGTACTTTTCGGTAGGGCCCAACCGCGGGCATAGAATCGGTTATACATTATCGACATGGGGCGATAAGCCTTTCTACTGGGAGTCACCTTCCGGCAAAGAAGATATACTCTGCTGGGTGGCGGGTGAGGGATATTCGTTTTTTCACAGCGGGCGTCTCGATTCCAGCAAACTTTTCAGCTATCTCAAACGGCTCAGTGATTCGGAGTATCCTTATGATATGGTACAGCTTCGCTATTCGATAGGCGGTGATAACGGCCCACCCGACCCGAAGCTGAGCGAATATGTTAAAGACTGGAATGAAAAGTATGCTTATCCCAAATTAGTTGTGGCGACTACCAGCGAGATGTTCGACGAATTTGAAAGCCGCTATAGTAAGAAGGTGCCAACAGCCCGCGGAGATTTTACACCATACTGGGAAGATGGGGCAGGCTCATCGGCGCGTGAGACTTCGATTAACCGGGATGCGGCCGAGCGTTTGGTGCAGGCCGAGACATTATGGGCGATGCTCAATCCAACCGGCTATCCCGACGACAGGTTCTACGATGCATGGCGTGATGTGATACTTTACGACGAGCACACATGGGGTGCTCACTGCAGTATAAGTCAGCCTGATAGTGATTTCACCAGGGCACAATGGAAAATCAAGCAGGCCTTCGCAATTGATGCCGAGGACGAGTCGCGCAAGCTTTTGAATGACTCATTAGCAGGATATAGAAAAGAGGCGACAACAGTTATGGCAGTGGATGTATTCAACACATCCTCCTGGGAGCGAACGGACCTGGTTGTGCTGCCGAAAGACTGGAATCTGCCCGGCTATCTCGTCAAAGACCCTGATGGTAAATCCGTGAAATCACAAAGGCTATCAACAGGAGAATTAGCGTTTCTTGCTCAGGGCATAGCGCCTTTTTCTGCCAAACGCTTCACCGTACAGGCCGGCCAGATTCGCAGACCAGACAACGCCAAGGCACAGGGCACAAAACTGAGCAACGGACGAATTGCCTTGAGGGTTGATGATAAGACCGGTGCAATCAGCAGTTTAAAGCTGAAGGGAAATAATATCGAGCTTGTGGATCGCGAGAGCGGGCTGGGGCTTAATGATTATTTCTATGTAGCCGGAAGAGAGCCGAGTAATCCGAAGCGCAATGGACCGGTTAAAGTTCGTGTCAAAGAGCATGGGCCTTTGGTTGCATCGCTGCTGATAGAATCCGATGCGCCGGGCTGTAATAAGCTCATTCGCGAGGTGCGTATCATTGACGGCATCAACCGTGTGGACATCATCAACATTATAGATAAAGAGAAAATCTACAAGCAGGAGGGGGTGCATCTGGCTTTAGCTTTTAACGAGCCAAACGGCGTGATGCGAATGGACACTCCGAGGGCGGTAGTTCAGCCGGAGGTGGACCAACTTCCGGGGGCCTGTAAGAATTATTTCACAGTTCAGCGATGGGTCGATGTATCAAATCGGGATTACGGCGTAACCTGGGCGACGGTTGACGCCCCGCTGATCGAAGTCGGTAAAATTACATCAGACCCGAGGGGCAAGACTGTAGGATGGCTCAAACATATTGAACCATCAACAACATTTTACTCGTATGTGATGAACAACTACTGGGAAACCAACTATAAAGCAGGACAAGAGGGCCCGACAACGTTCCGTTATTCAATCATGCCCCACCGGCGGTTCAATTCCGGCAGGGCGGCAAGGTTCGGCATTGAATGCAGCCAGCCGCTGATAGCTGTTCCAGTTGATAACCGGTCTCCTGTTCAACAAACTATTCTGAGCGTTAAACCCGCAGGTGTAATCGTAACCGCTTTTAAGCCCAGCGAGGACGGCACAGCCCGGATCGTGCGGTTGTTCAATGCAGGCGGAAAATCTGAAAAAGCCAGACTCACCTGGGCGAAACCGGCCCCCGAAACAGTATGGCTGAGTAATCTTGCAGAAGAAAATATTTCGAGAATATCCAAAGCAATAAATATGGCTGCATACGAGATAGTGACACTGCGAGTACCACTAACCGGCAAGTAAGGAATAAATTATGAACTCACGAGAGCGGGTTTTAGCATCGTTGGAGCATCGAGAAAGCGACCGCGTTGCCGTTGACTTTTCCGGGCACCGGTCTTCGGGCATTGCGGCAATTGCATATCCGAAGCTGCGAAAGTATCTGGGGCTGCCGCCCAAACCAATTCGCGTTTATGATGTTATTCAGCAGTTGGCCATTGTCGATGAAGATGTATTAGACAGATTCGGGATTGACACCATCGAGTTGGGCAGGGGATTTGCGTTAGACGAAAAATCATGGTCGCCCTGGACGCTGCCGGACAGTACAGAATGTTTTGTCCCCGCATGGACGCGGATTGAACGAGAAGAAGGCAGGTGGGTGATTCGTTCGCAAAGCGGCAGGGTGCTGGCCCACATGCCGGACGGGGCGCTGTATTTTGAGCAGACTTACTTCCCCTTCCTCAAGGAAGACGATCTTAACGCTATCGGAGCTACCCTTGAAGAATGTATGTGGACGGCAGTTGCGAGTCCGCCTGGTCCGATTGATAACGAGGCACTTTGCGAAGGTGCGAGGCAATTGCGGAAGAACACCGACCGGGCTATTATAGGTTTGTTCGGGGGCAACCTGTTTGAAATCGGCCAATTTCTTTATCGCAACGACCAGTTTATGATGATGCTGGCCGGTGAACCGCAGCATGCGCACCTATTCCTCGATAAATTAGTTGAAATTCATTTAGCCAACCTCGAACGATTCTTAGCGACCGTAGGTGAACATATCGATATTATTCTTTTCGGAGACGACCTCGGTATGCAGACAGGGGCGATGATTTCACCAGCAATGTATTGCGAGTTCTTCAAACCGCGTCATAAGCTATTGTGGAATCGGGCAAAAGAATTAGCCGACGTGAAAGTTATGCTCCACTGCTGCGGTGGAGTTCGTGAATTGCTTGGACATTTAATCGAGGCCGGTCTTGATGCCATTAATCCGGTACAGATTAGCTGTTCAGGAATGAACGCTTCGGAGCTAAAGGCAGAGTTCGGCAGGGAAATTACGTTCTGGGGCGGCGGCTGCGATACCAGAGATGTCCTGCCAAACGGTACACCTGAGCAGGTCGCTGAACATGTCAAAGAGCAGGTTAAGATACTTAAAACTAATGGGGGTTTTGTCTTTCAGCAGGTGCACAACATTCTGGCAAATGTGACCGCAGAAAATATTGTCGCGATGTTTGATGCCGTAAATACTACAGATTAGACCGCGGAGAAACAATATATGAGCCCAGTTGATTATGGGATAATACTCTTCTATTTCACAGTTGTGATAGGACTGGGCTTCTGGTATCAGAAAAGGGCATCAAAAAACTTGGGTGCCTACTTTCTTGGGGGCAAGAAAATCCACTGGCTGGCCCTGGCAATGTCCGGCTCGGTATCTAACTTCGATATTACCGGGACTATGTGGATTATTTCCATCCTTTATGTTCTGGGAATGAAATCAATGTGGCACCACTGGATGTGGGGCTTTTTGATGGGGGCTTTTTTCCTGAGTTATATGGGTAAATGGGTTCGACGTTCAAACGTTATGACGGCGGCAGAGTGGATGAAGACCCGTTTTGGCAGCGACCCGGGGGGCAAGCTGGCTCGAACCGCTTACGCCCTTATGGCGGTGCTCACTTTAGCCTGTTTCGTAGCTTATGCCTATCAGGGAATCGGCAAGTTTGCTTCAGTCTATATTCCACTCGAATCTCTCGGGCAATACATGCCGATTCCCCGCCTTGAGAACATCTTGACAGAATATGAACCCGATGTTCTTGCAGTAATGATTATCGGCATAACGACCCTATACGTTATACTTGGCGGTCTTTACGGTGTGGTTGTGACAGATGTTATCCAGACCATCATTCTGACATTAGGTAGTATATTCATCGCCTATATCGCGTGGTCCAACCTGACACCGGAGCTATTGACCAAGTTGCCGGAAAGCTGGACCTCGCTACGTGTGCCGTGGAGGATAGAGGAATTTGCGGGTACAGGCAACGCTGGTTTTGAGTTTTTTGGCGCTCTTGTTATTGTATGGGTATTAAAGGGCTTCTTACTCAATGCCGGCGGACCGGCT
>CAZWME010000415.1:0-5299 GCA_964634515.1 uncultured Pirellulales bacterium
GCGGTAACAGTGGTAGTGTTCCTGTTGTCTTTCGTAGTGCCGAGCATAACACAGATTTTCCTTGAGATGAATCGCACCCTTCCGTTGCCGACGAGGCTGCTCATCTCAGCCAGTGCTTTTATGAAAACATATTTTGTGCTGATTGTCGTTATGATTTGTGCGGTTTTTTTGGGAATCGGAGCCTGGAAAAGAACCAAATACGGGAGAATTAGATGGGACCGTTACAAACTAAAAGTGCCTCTCTTTGGTAAACTCTTCCTTAAAGCCGAAACATCCCGTCTGGCAAGGACATTGGGCATACTTCTAACAAGTGGTATCCCGATACTTGGCGCTCTGGAAATCGTAAAAGGTATTGTCCAGAATAGTTTTATTGCAGGTGCACTGGATTCTGTTAAAGAAAGAGTTAGCAGAGGCAGTGATATCGCAGAAGCAATAAGAAAGACCGGACTATTTCCGCCTATCGTGATTCACATAATGGCGACGGGCCAAATGAGCGGAAATATAGAAAATGGCCTGATGGATATTGCTGATATGTATGACGGCGAAGTCGAGATGACAGCTAAAACGCTTACCTCACTTATTGAGCCGGTAATACTTCTTGTTATGGGAGCTGTTATTGGCTTTATAGTGTTGGCTATTTTGCTGCCTATATTTGAGATAAATCAGGCCCTTTAGAGGAATACTCAGATGATGCGAAGAGCAAAGAAACAACAATTAAGAAATACTGGCTTTACTCTGATTGAGCTTATGATTGTGATAGTCATTTTAGGTCTGTTGGCGACTATAATTATGCCGAAGATTCTGGACAGACCCGAACAGGCCCGCAGAATGAAGGCCAAAGTTGATATTCGCAGTATTGAATCGGTTTTAGCCTTATTCAAAACCGACACAGGCCGCTTCCCTACCACTTCCGAAGGTCTTGAGGTGCTCGTGTCAAATCCGGGCATAAAAGGATATAACGCTGATGGATATCTCGATAAAGTGCCCTCGGATCCCTGGGGTACTAAATACGTCTATATTTCTCCGGGAGTAAACAACAGGGATTACGATTTGAAATCCTACGGTAACGATGGCGAAAGTGGCGGCGCTGAAGACAGTGCTGATATTGAAAGCTGGAACCTGGATGCATGACGCTGATAGTATGGTGGAACAGGCGAGTTGGTATGAAGACGAGAAAGTGGAAAGCATTTACTTTAGTGGAAGTTATTGTGGCACTGGTAATAGTCTCGATATCTCTGCTGGGTTTAATAAGACTCCACCTGATAAGCATCAGTATGGCCGACGCGGCAGAGATAACTTCGCAGGCTGTTCTTTTGGCAGAGGAGAAAATTGCAGAGAGCCTGGCCCTTGGATATCCGAAAGAAGGGACCGAATCCGGCACTGTAGAGAAAAATGCTTATAGTCTGAACTGGCAAACTGAAGTTGCAGGCTTGCAGTCACCTCAGTTGGCCGAAGCTGATATTACCGGATTGCGAAAAATATGTGTCGAGGTCGGCTGGGAGCAGGGGAGTACCTCCAAAAGTCTGCAAATGTCAACTTATGTTGCCGACAGGAGATTACCGTGAAAAGTAAATCCGTCAAATATAACCTTACGCCGTTGGAAGCAGGAGTGTTTTATAAGCCGCCTCTGCGGATTCGACGTCGGCTTAGAGCCGGATTTACACTGATTGAGATTCTGGTGGCTGTGACAATAATCGTTACGATTGTTTCAATGGTTTACGGCAGCTATTTTGCAACGGCAAAATCAACTGATGCATACAAAGCCAGGATGACTACGTCCGGACAAACTCAGAAAGTGCTGAGGTGGATGGCTCGACAGATACGCTGTTCGTATATCGGCGTAATTTCTGAGGACACAGAGTTGGCCGGGACAGATTCCAGTCGAATAAATAAAATCAGGAAGAATCCCGTCATCTATTTTAGTTATGGACCGGATGTTCCCGGAAGTGGGATTTTGCGTCTGGTAACTACTCACAGGCTTTTCTGCGAAGATGGATGTGCGAACGGACTCTTTGATGTTGCTTACAAATTTGAAAAGACCAGCGGCTCACTTTCTCTGAGCCAGAGGAGATTTGTTGGAACATCCCAGGAGTACCTTGAAGATAGAAATTGGCGAGAACTTCTCGTAAGCGTCGAATCTTTAGAATTAGATTTTTTTGATGGGCGGCAATGGTTGACGCAATGGAATTTCGAGCGAAAGAAAAAACTCCCCGCTGCAGTGAAAATTAGTATTACCACTAAGGACGAAAATTATCGGCAATGCCGTTATAGTACTATTGCCTATGTGGGCTGCGCCATTAATCCGGATCGAGAAATTCTCTCTGAAACGTTGGTTGGTAAATGATGAGACGGAAAATAGCAACAAAAGAACATAGTGGATTCGTGCTTGTTGTTGTCCTGTGTATGGTCATCATGCTGGGGATTTTGTTGTTCGGATTCAACTATAAGAGCCGTGCCGGCCTGCTTGCCGCCGATGACTTGCGAAAGTCCGAACAGGCACGCAATTGTGCAAGAGCTGGCCTGAATATAGCGATTGCGGCTGTCAGGAATAACGAAGACTTGCAGGCAAACAGGAAGTTGCAAAAGCTGCTTTCGGGAGAAAATATTGTTTCTCTCGATGAGGGGAAATGTTCAATAACTGTAACAGAAGAAAGCGGCAGACTGAATATTAACCTGTTGATAGATGACAGCGGTAAAATAAATAGAACTGTAATAGACCGGTTACTTCGGCTTATCGATCTGCTGAATCGCGAGAACTTTGACGATTTTCATATCAGTTATGAGCTGGTCCCTTCGATTATCGACTGGATTGACAGCGATGATGAGGTTACGTATCTGCCTTTCGTCGAGCATGAAAATTCGGGGGCGGAGTCAGATTATTATAGTAACTTGACACCTCCATATCGCTGCAGGAATGACTCGTTCGAGACCACTGAAGATCTCCTGTTGATCAAAGGCGTGACACAGCAGGTTTTCGTTTGCTTACGGGACTTTATCACAGTGAGAGGCGATGATGACAAAATTAACATTAATTGCGCATCAAAGCATGTAATCCAGAGCTTGTCGGAGAGTATGGACCCTGTTTTGGCTCAGATGATAATTGACCGCCGAAAAATTAAAACTTTTGGCAGCGTTATGGAACTGCGCGAAATTCCCGGTTTGACGGGTGGTATTTTTCAGGCAATAGAAAAGACTGTTACGGTTAGCCCCACAAAGAAATACTATCGTGTGACTTCAGAAGGGACTGCTGACGGGCTTGGTCGTACGACGGTTGCTGTTCTTGCCAGAAATATGGAAACTGAAAATGTTGATGTGATTTTATACAAAGAGCTTTAGATATGCGCCGATTGCGTTATTTGTATAAAGATAAGCAGGAGAAGAGATAATGGTTAAACGATGTATCGGCATAGATATTGGTCCTTCCTGTTTATGTGCGGTACAGGTTGTGCGCACAGATGGTGGATTCTGCGTTGAAAAAGTCTTCGGCACACAAATACGTCGAAGTACGGACTCGCCTGAAGAGATGCTGAGGCCACTTTTCAACCGATATGGTTTTGACAGGCGCGCGGATGTTGCGATTTCTATGCCGCATGATGCCGTTTTTTTCAGGAACCTGGAAACTGATTCTGAGGGACTGGAACAAATCCGTGAACGAAATTGGTCTGCCTTGGAACATAATTTTCCTGTAGAGGCGGAGGAAATTGTTGCTCAGGCATATTCGTATCATCCGATGCCGAATGGAAAATATTCTGTTCTTACGGTAGCGTCGGCCAGACAATCGCTTCACGAGAGACTAAACATCTTCACTGGCTCGAAAATGCACCCCTCTCTCGTGGAGGCGGCGATTTTTGCGGTTCATTCGACAATTACTGTAAATCACCCCGAAATTATGGCAGGACAGGCCATCATTGCGTATATAGATGGGTGTTATCTTACTTTGGCGGTAATAAGGGACAACGATGTTGTGGTTGTTAGAAGTATTCCGGTTATTACCGAATCTGAAGATGATATAAAGTCTGTTCAAAAACAGATGGCCCATGTCATATCGCATGAAGCACAGATAACATGGCGAAAAGTGTTCGGAACCGATATCGAGCAGAACACTAAAATTTACCTGATAACAACCGGCCAAACTTCTGACTATCTGATGGTGCAGATTGGAAAAAAACTGCGTTCTGAAACCACAGTTGTTGATTGCTATGCCATGGTGGAAACTCTGTCACGACAAAACACAGAAATACCGATATGTGTTGCAGAAGGTCTGGCTTTGAGGGTTTTGGCGCCTGAAAAAACCAGGGGTATTAACTTTCTCGAAGCAGACAAAGTAGATGCTGCCCCGGCATTGAACCTGAGAAAAGAGTTTGTTTTTTGTGCAACACTAATATGCACAATAGCCGTTTTCTTACTGGTTGGGCTGTTTACGCATTTGTCGCATTTGGAAGCTGCTTACGCACGCATAAAGAACGAAACCACAGAGATTTTTCAGGCGACATTGCCCCAGGAGAAAAATATTGTAAATCCTCTTGTCCAGTTGGAGAATAAGATTGAGTCGTTCCGCAGGGATTCCCGGCTTTTTGCATCTTTGTCTGATAGCGGCTTATCACCGCTTGATGTTCTTTACAAAATAAGTGCCGGCAGTCCTTTGCCCGAAAACATAAAAGTTGATGATATATTGATAGCTGCCGATACAGTCAGGATTAATGGCACCTGCGATTCGTTCGAGCCGGTGTACCAGTGGCAACAGCTTTTACAGGAATACCCCGGCTTCACATTTGTTGATGTGAAGGATATACAAAAACAATCCAAAAGCGGTGTGGTACACTTTACTATGCTGCTGTCTTTATCGGCACAGGAGCCCCAATGATACGTTTAGCGCGAAGAGAAAAATTATTGGCCGCAGGCCTGGTTATTTTCATAGCTTCATGGTCTTTGTTTGCTGTCGCAGTCAAGCCCGCTCTTGACAGGATTGAGACACTTGGCAGGGTTATACCTGAAAATCGGCAGGAGCTTGAAAAAGTGCGCGCAATGAGCAAAAAATATATCTTACTGAGCAGCAGGCTCGATAATTTGCACACAAATATCGCTTCCCAAAAGGAAACGATTGAGCTGCTGCCTTTTTTAGAATCATTAATCGAAGAATGCGGCCTTGCAAAAAATCTTGATACGATGAAAAGGGATGTATTGCAAATAGATTCAAATTACTCCGAGACAATTGTTGAGGTAAGACTGGAGAGCTTGTCGCTGGGTGAGCTTGTTGATTTTCTCCATAAAGTAAAATCATCACAGGTCCGGGCGAAAA
>CAZWME010000416.1:0-5299 GCA_964634515.1 uncultured Pirellulales bacterium
CCTATTACGGTGTTTAGAAACTGTGCTGATTCTTCGGGCAGGGGGGCGGCTTTTTTTGTGACTGCTTTTTGTAATATTTCCGCGGCGTGGTTATTGTTTTCCGCTGTATATATGATAGTTGATCCGGCTATTGTATTCTTCAGGGCTTCGGCTATCAGTGAGGCAATACTGTTGTCGCCGCCCGATTCGTAGAAATTTACAGAAGGCAGGCAGGTGATTATTTCGGTGGACTCAGCAAGGGCCTGGAGGAGGATTTGTTTATCTTCTGGGACATTGGGGTTGAGCAATTCGACATTATCAATCTTCAGCGTTTCAATGCCATCTGCTTTGGCTACATTAATATAGTAGCTGCCATTATTGGCTTTGACTGCATCGACTAAAGGGGCGTCAATTTCTGCTACGATTAGCCGTGAAAAATTGCCGCTTTGGAATGCTTCTTTGATGAACAGCCCAGCCTGAATCGGCCCGAAACCAAAACCCGTTAGTATGTGATCCTTCATAAGGGAATCTCTAATTATTGACCTGCGGCTTTCAAAAAGCTTTTGATTTGCTCTTTATCGGTTAAGACTGTCATTTCCAGGTCGTAGGTTTTGCTTTTTCCCGGCGCGATATGAATTAGTTTTTTCTGCTTTCTGGCACTACTCTGACCAATCGGCGGATTCGTCCCCGGCTCCAGGGCGGTGACGTATTCACCGGGCCCGAAGTGCTGCCAGTTACTAAGCCAGGGTAATTGCTTTTTCTTATATTTTAAGGCGAGTGCGAAGCCGAGTTTGCGATTGTAAAGGCCGGCTGTACAAATACCTTTTTTGTCGGCGGTCACATCGATAAAGGCACAGCCTTCGCCGCCGCCTCTGTGGCTATCGAGAGGTTTTGAGCACTTTCGGAAATTGCGTCTGCTGTTGAATACCGCATTGTCCATATCCAGGCCACGGGACGCCCACTTGCCTTTGCATAAAATCTCTGTCCCTTCATCGACCAGCGGGAAGCCATAGTTGCAGTGATACAATATCATGTGAGGGGCAGGGGTATTGCCATGATTAGTAACGACATCGTGAATTCGAACGGTTGGTTGGCCGAGAGTGCTCGATATAGTACGCCTTAGCTCCAGATTCGGGCCGAATACCCGCGATTGTTTCATCACGGCAGTAATGCTCATTTGAAGTTTTCCTGCTAACAAGTCCGGCTGCACTATCGATTCGACCCTTCCGGGGAGATTACTTATGCGTCCGTGCAGACCGCGCTGGCCGAACTCATCGGATTCAGGGCCGCCCACGTGGGTCAGGCCGCATGTTGTCAATAGGCCGCCGCCGAAAGAATAAAGCCATTCCAGCCCGCGGTTGGCATCGGGACGTGGTGACATTACGCCAGCATGACTGAGCCAGGCGAGACTGTATTGATTGTAAAAGGCATCAACGATATCCAGGCCTCTGTCGATAACCACCTTAAATCGAAGGCCAGCCCCGGTGTTTATCCATGCAATTCGTGTACCTTTAGCCAGGTCGTTATCCAGGACGGAGGTTTCGATGCCTCCGATTTGGGCGTAATTATTGACTTTATCCTGCCAGTTTAATCCAGTGTCGTTGGCGGCCATTGATACTTCCTTTCTATTTTTTCTAATCCCCTTTATTCAACGCATCCCGCAACGCCTCAAAATTCGGATAAGCCATATCGCTGCGGACTACTTTCAACATTTTTTCATAAGCTTTTATATTGCCATATCTATCTTCAAGGGCTGCTTTAATAAAAAGTGAGGCGAAGAGATTTCCCATCTGGACTGCTTCGGTAAAATCTATCGAGCCGTCCCTGAATTGGCTTAGGTTATGAGCGATATGTGTAATGAGCCCGGCCCGAAACGAATCTCCCGCTCCTACGAGGTCAACTACCTCGCCTGCCATGAAGCGTGATTCGATTTTGTTTGGTCCGCCGGTTCGGCCTTGCGAATCAATATGCATCTCATAAGCACCGTTACTGACTGTGACTCCGAACAGTTTTGTTCTGTTGTCTCCTCGCCAGAATCTTTCGGTCAGAAAGTTTAGGAAATGCAGATTGTTTTCGTCCTCTGTAAACGTGTCCCATATTCGTCCCGGAGCAAGGGTATTTTCAATCAGTTTTGCCTCGTCACAGGATGTAAAGAATACATCAACCTCAGGCAGGAGTGGCTCTAAAAGACGATATTCTTTTATCGGTTTGCCGGCCTTAATCAATTCGCTGGGATTGCCTGTTAAAGTATGACTGTCAACAATTGTGACGGCGCCTTTGCTGCGACACCATTTAATAAAGTCGGCTAAGTCCCGGCCTCCGTTTGCATCGCCTCTGTCGGACAGGCCGGAATACATATAGTAAACTATGCTTGGTTTTAATTTCTCGACAGCACCCTTGAATATCTCAAAATCAAAATCGTTATTAGCGTTGGGAAAGTATGCAATGCCGCCTCTGTCATCGCCGGATGTGCTGTGAATGAATGTCGTTCCTGTCGGCAAATCAGGATGGATGTGAGTTGGCGACATATCGATATCGTTTGCAGTCATCACATCGTGGAAAAATCTTCCCTGTGCATCCAAACCATCATAATTACCTTTGCCGAGATTTAAACCGACTGCTATTTTCAAGCCAGTCCTTGCAATCAGAGGGGCTGTGTTGCCGGGTCCGCCTGCCGTTGCGAAACCCTGCTCTATCCATTCTCTCAACTGCTCCTGTGAGTAACTCGGCATATCTTTGGTTTTACACTTAGCCAGACCGCCTTTGCCGACCAGCTTATCGGCGAATATAAAATCCGGTCTTCTTAAATCCGCCACCGCCGAATTCAAGATTAAAACGTTCACTGCCATTATTTCGACCCTTTACCAGACTTCTTGTTTACGATTCTCTGATAGTTCAGCTTTGGGGAATAGTTTTGTAATCCTCAATAAAAGCATCCAGACCATTACTAGTAAGCGGGTGTTCACACATAGCTTCAAAAACATTCAATGGTACTGCCACGGTATGAGCACCGGCGATGATGGAGTCGATTACTTGTTCTACATCCTTTATACTGCAAGCAGCTATATCGGTGTCTTTAAGCTCAAAAGCATCGAAAAGTTGTCGTACTTTACGGATAGTCTCGATACCATCGTAACCGCACATTCTTGCCCGACCGACAAAGACGCTTACAGAAGTTGACCCTGCCAAACCTGCCAGAAGTGCCTGAGTCGGGTTAAATACCAGCGTGGCATTGGTCCTGATCCCTTCAGTAACCACGATTTTTACTGCCGCCAGCCCTATTTTATTGGCGGTTATCTTAATCAACAACAAAGGATCAATCTGATGCAACCGACGCGCGCAATCACAAATCTCTTCGGTTGTTTCACCAACCGCCTGGACCATTATCAGCCCTTCAAAAAATTTGCGTATCTCCTCTATCACCTGACGGTAGCTCTTGCCGGCTTGGGCTACCTTGCTGGGATTTGTGGCAATTGCACCGATTAAGCCGGTACTTACAGCATCTTTTATCTGGGACATATCGGCAGTATCCAAAACAATTCGAAGCTTACTCACAAAACTTCCCCTTTCTTACGAATAATACTTATAAAATTCGATGCATTCCTTATAGCATCTTTCTCGTCTGCTGAAGCCACACACATCCTCCAAAATTGCACTTGGCCCTTTTTGGGTGATTATCTCTCCAAGTTTAACACTCTCCATATCTCCTGGATCACGATAGTGCATTGCGGCACCAATAACACGGCTCACTGGTTTGGTTGCAAGAGCATAGCGTTCCAATAAGTGTGCCAATCCAACTAACCGTTCTTCAGCTCCCAGCTTTCGCAACGGATTACGAGCAACTCTCTCAACTGTATCAGTCAAATCACGATTGCAATAACGCCAGGTAATAAGGTCATCAACATGCTGCTCCAGCTCGGCCCTCCATAATTCTAAATTCTCAGTTCTGAATTCTAAATTCTTCAGGCTCAACGCTTGCTTAGCAACATTCAACAGGTCCAGTAAATTTTCTCTTATTCTTGGTATTTCCAAAGCCTCATATATGAATTTACAATCAGAAAGATTGCCCAGATATGCCAACGCAGCGTGACCGGCATTACTCGTATAAAGTTTACGGGCATAGATGGCCTCAATGTTGTCACTGAATATCAATCCTTCAATACAAGGTTTCTTTTCTTTCCAAGTGCGACTGTCCGCGTAAAGCGTTTGACCACCTTCGGTGACCAGGTCAACATTATTTTTTGTCCTTTGGACCATGCGTTCTACAGAAGATCGGATACAAGAAAAATCTTCCTTGTAACATCCCACATCCAGCAAAGCTTGGGCCAGTACGTTTTCGGCGTGGGGCCAGTTCTCGCAGACCAGAATATTAAGCGGCTTCTTTCGTTTTTTGAATCCCAATGCTACTAAGGAAGCAACTGCTTTCAGATTTTGTCCTCCCACAGCCGTTGCCATGAAAAGACAGTTACTCAGCGCTTTTGAGATTTCTTCGCCTTCTTCCAGGGTTAGAACCTCGTAACCGGTGACATAATGATCCTTCCTTATTTTTCCTGTCAAATGTACAACATAACCATGAGCCTGCTTAAGGTCTTGGGCTGATTGCGAGCTGGCTTCGACAAAAACCGGGCTTAATCCATTTGCTGCCACAAGATCCGCGATCAGACCTCGGCCAATGGCACCAGCACCAAATATAACTACACTACCCTTCATTTTTATTGCCAACCTTGTCCTCTATACGACCTAAACATACACAATATCCGAAATAGCGGACCAATACTATGTCAGTGCATTTGGGCTTCACATTTACCTATGGCAGGTCTGTAAAAATTGAACTGAACGTTAGAGTGTCCCGCCAAAAGGGACATCGGCACCGAGCTGTCAGTGATTTTCTTACTTAGCATAAGTGTGGTTAATCTCATTCCGAAAGGATTGTCGTGCGTGCCCGGGTGCCAGATTGAGACTTTCTCCGACTTCCACGTCTCCACAGGGCCGACCGTAATTGCCTTCGTCGGCACACTGGTAACCACCCCACCAGCACTGGTTCGCGCATTCTGCATAACAGTAACAGGATGCAAATCCACAACACGTGTTGTAAGCCGGCGATATTCCTGGGGTGTTGGATGTGCGTCCTTATATTTGCCTTCTCGCTTTAGCGGATCGTTGAATGCCCAGTGTTTAATGTCACCCTGACCGCCCTGCATAACAACGCAGCGAACACCTTCCCAGCTTTTAATGTACTCTGTCGTATCGGCTTTTGGGAAATGGATGTTGGACTCCGGCATTTTGAAGTTATCTTCAATCCGATTAAAACAAAGCTCCA
>CAZWME010000417.1:0-5295 GCA_964634515.1 uncultured Pirellulales bacterium
ATAGTAAGGAGAAAAAAAATGTCGAAAATTAAACCTGACGACCTCGAGAAGATCGGGGAGAAGATCAAGAGGACAATGCTTCTTAGAGAAGGCTCATGCCGTGTGAAGATCATCGTCCATATGGGGACATGCGGAATTGCCGCCGGTGCAAGAAACATCATGAAAGCTTTGACGGATGAGATCGAGAAGGCAGGTTCGAAAGACATTCTTCTGACAATCTCCAGTTGTGCAGGACTTTGCAGCAGTGAGCCTATGATAACGATAGAAGAGAAAGACAAACCGGGTGTGAAGTATGTTGAGCTTACTTCCGAGAAGGCAAAGGCAATCTTTGCCGGTCATGTCCTTGGCGGTAAGATTGTGAACGAATACGCGCTTGCGGCCGGTAGCGAGAGAACGCTTTAAGGAGATTGCAACGATGCCACATATTACAAACGTAATGATTTGCACTTGCACGAATTGCATATCGAACGGTGCTCTTGATATCAGGGATTTACTGGAAGCCCAGATTAAACAGCAGGGATTGCAGGATGATGTCCTTGTGGTACCGACAGGAGCGAGTGGTCTTTGTGTCAACGGGCCTATCCTTATAGTGCAACCCGAAGGAATTTTCTACCAGAAACTCAAGGGCCAAGACATACCGCATCTTGTTGAGGAGCATTTTCTAAAAGGCCGGCCGGTAAAGAGCCTGAGGTATGTTCCTCCGGGAGAAGAAAGCCCGATTCCTGAGCTTCGTTCAATTCCGTTTTTCAAGGATCAACGGCTGATTGCCCTTCGCAACCGTGGCTTGATAGATCCGGACAAGATCGATGAGTATATTGCCAGGGATGGTTACAAGGCGCTGGCAAAGGCTGTGACGTCTATGGCGCAGGAAGAAGTTATCAAGGAAATATCCAATTCGGGTCTGCGGGGACGTGGTGGTGCAGGATTTCCAACCGGGCGCAAGTGGGAAAGCAGGAGGAAAGATCCAAGAACGCCTAAGTACGTGGTTTGCAACGCTGACGAGGGTGATCCCGGAGCATTTATGGACCGGAGTATTGTCGAAGCGGACCCGCACTCGGTGATTGAAGGCATGGCTATCGGAGCATATGCTGTTGGCGCGTCGAGCGGTTATATGTATCTGCGAATGGAGTATCCACTTGCCGTAAAAAGGATACAACTGGCGATTGAGCAGGCCAGAGAGTACGGCTTGCTGGGCAAAGATATCTTTGGCAGCGGTTTTGATTTTGACTTGCAGGTATTCAAGGGTGCCGGGGCATTTGTATGTGGTGAGACGACCGCCCTGGTCGCTTCTATTGAAGGCAAGATTCCAGAGCCGAGGCAAAGACCTCCACGGACAACGCTTTGGAATAAACCGGTCGTTATCAACAACGTTGAGACCTGGGCGAATGTACCTGTGATTATAAACTGGGGGGCAAAATGGTTTGCGGAGATCGGTACCGAGAAAAGCAAGGGAACCAAGGTTTTCTCACTGGCGGGGAACATCAATAATGCAGGTCTTGTTGAGGTGCCGATGGGCATAACCCTTCGGGATATTGTCTATAATATCGGAGGTGGTATTCCTAAAGGCAAGAAGTTCAAGGCTGTTCAGACAGGCGGGCCTTCTGGAGGCTTTCTTCCGGCCAGCCTGCTTGATTTATCGGTTGACTATGAGCAACTGGATGAGGCCGGGTCTATGATGGGCTCAGGCGGCATGGTAGTGATGGACGAGAATGTTTGTATGGTGGAAATGGCCAGGTATTTCGTTGCATTCACAAATGACGAATCCTGCGGCAAATGCACTTCCTGCCGAGAGGGTTCCCTTGCCCTTCTTGAGATTTTGACCAGGATGTGCAATGGAGAGGGAAAGCAGGGAGATATCGAATTACTCGAAGAATTGGGAGAGGCCATCAAGGATGCTTCTCAGTGTGGATTAGGTCAGAGCCTTCCAAATCCGGTATTAAGTTCTCTGGAACACTTCAGGGACGAATATAAAGCCCATATTGATGAAAAGAGATGTCCGGCCGGATTATGCAAAGCTTTAATCACATTTAGTATTGATGAAGAGAAATGTAAAGGTTGCCGGTTGTGTGCCAAGAATTGTCCTCAAGAGGCCATATCGGGCGAGGCCAAAGAAGTTCATACAATCGATCAGGATAAATGTATCAAATGTGGAGTTTGTCTCGACGCATGTAAGTTTGATGCGGTGTTAGTAGCATGATTTTGAAGGAAATACAAAGGATACTGGAAGCGGAAGTCATCGTGGGCGATGATCTGCTGGGTGAAGATATAACAAAAGCTTGTGGGTGTGACTTAATGAGCGATGTTTTGTCTTTTGTCAAGCCGGGAGCACTGCTGTTGACAGGTTTGATTAATCCTCAGGTGGTTCGTACAGCGGAGATGGCGGACCTGCGGGCAATATGCTTTGTCCGGGGGAAAAAGCCTTCTCAGGAGACTATTGAAATGGCTGAATCCAAGGATATCCCGTTATTGACGACGCCTCTTCTGCTGTTTGAGTCTTGCGGTCGATTACACCGGGAAGGACTTTCCGGTTGTTCTGAACAAAGGAACAAAGTTAAATAGGTTTTTTTCCAGTGACTCCAGATAACAAAATAAGCAGGATTCGGGAATTAGTTTATGAAATAAGAGTAGGCGAAGTAATGAAAAAAGATGTTATTACGATTAGTTCGCAGACCCATATGAGTAAGCTAAGGGGGATTTTGCGGGAGAAACGCATCTCGGGAGCGCCGGTAACGGACGGGGATGAAATGGTAGGTATTATCAGTGTCGAGGATTTTATTAAGTGGCTTGCCGACAGGGAGAATGATTGCCCCGTTAGTGAGAAGATGAGCAAAGATGTTCAAACTCTTTATTCCGATGAGCCATTGACCCAGGCGGTCAACAAATTCGAGCGGTTTGGTTTTGGCCGATTTGCCGTTATTGACCGTCAGAGCAGGCGGCTTCTTGGCATAATCACCAAGGGTGATATAGTTGAGGGCCTGCTCAAAAAACTGGAGATCGACCACTATAAAGAAGAAGAAGAGGTTTACCGCCGGCGAGTTGAGCATTTTTTCGAGGACATTCTTGCTGACAAAGTGACTCTTCTGTTTCAATATGATGTAGCGGGACACGATTTCAAACGGGCGGGAGAAGGCGCCAGCCGGCTCAAGGCCTCCTTAAAACGTCTGGGCCTGGATCCCCAGGTTGTCCGCCGGGTTGCGATTGCTACTTACGAAGCAGAGATGAACCTTGTCATCTACACCGATGGCGGCAAGATTCGAGCGCGTGTTGAACCGCATGGTATTTTTGTAAAAGTGGCGGATTCCGGGCCGGGAATCCCCGATGTCCAGAAGGTTTTGCAGCCGGGTTATTCGACCGCTCCGGAGTGGGTTAGAAACCTTGGTTTTGGAGCCGGTATGGGCCTGAACAATATCTTCAAGTGCGCCAGTAAGATGAACTTGAAATCTGTCGTAGGCAAAGGAACACAATTGTATATTCGTATTGACACCAAAGATGGAGCTATGAGTGAAACTAACTGAATTGATTAAGGAATTAAACCTGAGCGTCAGGTCGGCGAAAATGCATCTGGACCGCGAGGTTACCGGGGGCTATGCGAGCGACCTGCTTAGTGATGTCCTTGGTCATAGCAAAGAAGGAAACCTTTGGATTACTTTACAGATTCATCAAAATATCGTGGGTGTGGCCAGTATGAAAGACCTGGCGGGAATTATATTGGTAAATAACAGAGAACCTGAGCCGGAAACCCTGGAGAAAGCAGAGTTAGAAAAATTGCCGATTATGGTAACCGAGATGCCGACTTTCGAACTCGTCGGCAAGCTCTATAGCCTGGGAATTGTCGGAACGAAATAATGAGGAAAGTAAGAGCCGATCTGCATCTGCATACTTGCCTTTCCCCCTGTGCCGACAATATGATGCAGACGGCAGCTATAATCGAGCAGGCTAAAAAAGTAGGTTTGGATATGATAGGTATATGTGACCATAACTCTGGTGAGAATGTAAGGGCGATGATGCAAGCCGGTGAGCGGCAGGGGCTGGCGGTTATTCCTGGTGTTGAGGTTACCTCGCGGGAGGAAGTGCATATTCTCGGGCTGTTCAATACCGAGCAGGACCTGATGCGCCTTCAGGATATAATCTATGAAAACCTGCCCGGCCAAAACGATGAGGAGGCCTTCGGCCCTCAGTTGGTCATTGACGAATACGGTAATGTGGTTGGTAAGAATCCGAGGCTGTTGATCGGGGCGACAACCCTGACGTTAGAGCAGATTATCGATGCGATTCACCAATTCGCGGGACTGGCTGTTGCCTCTCACGTTGATCGCCAGCGATTCAGTCTGATTGGCCAGTTGGGTTACATTCCCAAAGGATTGAAGCTGGATGCCGTGGAGGTCTCAGCCCCATCCTCAGTTCGCCAGGAGTATGACTATCCGGTAGTAGCTTCTTCCGACGCTCATTTTCTGGAAGACATCGGAAAGAATTCTACCTGCTTTATGATAGAGGATATATCGGTCAGGGAGATTGGAAAAGCTCTGCGTAGCGAGATGGGAAGGATGGTAGTTCTAAATTGAATGGAAGATTTGTCGCTGCATATTCTGGACATTGCAGAAAACTCGATTGCCGCAGCGGCAAAGAGAATTGAAGTTATAATTAATGAAGATAGCGATAAAGACTTGTTAACTATCGAAATTAAAGATGATGGTAAGGGCATGGACCAGAAGACCCTGAAAAAAGCTCTTGATCCTTTTTTCACAACACGCACAACCCGCAGGGTCGGATTAGGCTTGTCCTTTCTGGCGCAGGCGGCCGAGGAGAGCGGCGGGAAGATGGAACTGAAATCTCTACCCAATAAGGGAACAACAACCAAGGCGACATTTCGCCTGAGCCATCCGGACTGCAAGCCAATGGGTGATATTAATGAGACCATGCGCATGTTGGTTGTAGGGCACCCTGAGATTAATTTTGTTTACGAACATCATAAAGACAATTCAATATATCGTTTTGATACGAGAGAAACATGAAGAAGATGATTACTTTAACTATTGACGACAAAAAGGTTGAGGTTGAAGAAGGTTCAACCGTTCTCGAGGCAGCCCAGAAGCTTGGCATCAAAATCCCTACTCTTTGCCACCACAGGTCTTTATTACCCTATGGTGCGTGCCGTGTATGTCTGGTCGAAGTAGTAAAATCGTGGGGTTCGAGCATTCAGGCTTCATGTGTCTATACTGCAGAGGAAGGAATGGTCGTACGAACTGATACGGAAAGGGTCTTGAAGACCCGCCGGATGATGCTCGAACTGCTGTT
>CAZWME010000418.1:0-1447 GCA_964634515.1 uncultured Pirellulales bacterium
TGTCGGCCCCGGCGGAAGCTGCCATGACCACCACGGTAAAGAGAATTAGACAAAGCAAATTCTTAGACATAATTGTCCTCCTTCAAAAAGATTTAATACCCGATGTGAGTTGACATATAGAATACTTTTACTTGCGAAACACAAAGCAACAATTAAAAACTCTGTACTTCGCATAATATTAAATAATACCTCCTCTATTCGGACAACTTCGATAATTGAACCAGCAGAAAGACCAAATCCAAAGATTTCCAATCCTGTAAAAACAAGCCTGACTACACTATTTATACCAAATTAGCCGCTTTCTCGTCAAGGGAAATCCCTTGATTATGTATTAGCATACCTTGTTGATATAACTTCTGGAGAAGTGAAATGGAAAGGCGGTTAATTCTCTTTATTGAATCTAACATACCGCTGCTTTAATTTTCAATTTAAAACGCCTCAAAGGCTGTTTGACGACGAACTGATCTTGAAGAATTTAATCCCCCGTAATTCTCGACACGATTGCATGTCCCTGAAAATATTATAATTTTTAGAAATTTTTCTTTCTTCGATGGTATGAAAGTATATAATAGTAGAATAGGAGGTTCTGAAGTTTTTAGGAGCAGTCGAGGATTTTGTTCTTTGAGAGCAAAAATTACGTGTATGAGTTGCTTGAAATGTTCACATTAATTTTCAGAGGAGAGAAACAATGAAACGATCAATTCTTATATTGGCAATGTTCTTAGTGTGTTTTGTTGTACATTCTGCACATGCTGACTTCTACATCGATTTCGAGACACTGTTTGATGGTGTCTCTATTCCAGTCGCCGGAAATAGTGCTTCAACAGAATATGCGGCTCTTGGTGTCACGTTCGCAGGCGGTGGTGTTGCAGGTCAGCCGGTATTCTATGAATACGCTTCTTTTGATCCATTGATAGCTGATCTGCCCCCGGCTGATAATCAATGGTTGATCATGACTGCGGCGAAAATACCGGGCGAAGGGACATTCTTCGACATGGATATCCTGTTCAGCGGCGACGTTTTCCAGGCCTCTGGAGATGTCATCGTTAATCCCTTTTATAGTGTGAAGGTTACTGCCTGGGATGCTTTGAATAATAATTTAGGAACTACCGTGATACCGGCTGGGAGTTCAGCCTGGATCGCCGGGTCTTTCAACTTCACATCTTCAACACCGATTGCTCGCATTAATCTTCAGCCCAATGATGGAAATGCCTCCGTCGGTCTTGATAACTTGTCTGTTGTTAACACAACCCCTTTCTCCGGATGGATATATATGCCGCAAGGTGCACCTGATTTTGCTTATTCTGTGGACGAGGATGACTTACTTTACTTCTACTCATTTGATTTTGTACAGAGTTTCAATCTCGCTACAGGTGGATGGATCACACATATGCCAATAGGTTGGGTTTATATACAGTGGCCATTCTATTACGAGTTGGATCCAGGT
>CAZWME010000418.1:1457-5293 GCA_964634515.1 uncultured Pirellulales bacterium
TGCCCCCTGAAAGCGGAATATTGCTATATCATTTCAGTACCGGTGAAATGGAAATATTGCCTCGAATAATACCCTGGTAAAAGAGAAGACACCTAAAGCAGTGTTGAATATGCAAGGCTCGATTTTGGCTATTTTAGAACGATTAAACACATCTCAGAGTCTTCCTGCTCCGAAATAAAAATAAATTAGAAACGATTGCTTTACAAAGCCAAATGTGGTATAATTAATAAAATACATAAAGATTAGAAATCTTCAGGCCCCACGACAAAGACAACTAACCTTTACAGATTTTCTACTTGGTGATTTATCTAATAGGAGTAAGGGTGGCGAAAAAACTAAAAACTTCACCTTATGGCAGGAAATGCAAGTTTCCGCACTGCAAGCATCTCTTGAGCATCTATAATCATTCGGATTACTGTCATATACATCGCGAACAGATGAACGGGAAGCGAACGCTAACTAAGATTCCATATTACCATCATGCATAAATCGATGCTATTTTGTGTGGTGTTGGTTTGACATTTTCCGGCTGGATGCTCAAAAGAGAGAAAATGGCATAAGCGATTTGGGTCGTCTTTAGAGCGGTTGTTCGTGGTGGGAAATAGGTGGCTAAAAGCAGTTCTGTGCAAAATACTCTTGATTATAAACATTATTTATTTGTTGTATAGCCTCCCTATGTATATAATCATATCAGTAGCGATTCGTTACAAAAGCACTACACTAACAGGAGGTTATATAATGAGACGATTCTTTCTATTGGCAATTTTAATTAGCTTTTATGTTGGCGTACTGCTGAGTATTAACAATTTATAAAGGAGCTTGAAATGTTGAAAGAGCAAAAAACTAATACTGTTGTGTTGGGTCTTGTGGTCATTCTGGGCATCTCGCTGGCCACACCCGTTGCGGCCTATACTGTCATTCCCTATACACTCACCATCGACTGGACCTACGAAGAAGGTTACCCAGGAACCCTTTGGCTGACTGCGAATCCCTCCGGCGGAATCATCGCGGATATCGACGTACCCACCGACATAGAGGATGGCGGGCTCGTAGCGTCAAGGCACGACGTGCCGGATTTTTCGCTGCATAATCACGGATTCATTCAACTTGAATACAGCTCTTTCTCTTCCGAGATAACGGGCGATTCGGAGGATCTTGGTCTTAGCTTGTGTTTGGAAATCGAGTTTGACGATGCAGGTGACGTACCTTATGAGATGGCCATTTCATTGGAGCAAGATGACGGAGGGTCTTTTTTTGGAACGTGGTTCGACAGCTCTTACTATACAACGCCAGTCCCAGATGGCCTTTCCTTGGCCGAGGGTGCGTTGGGGCTCTACAGTGATGGTTCACTTGTGCTTCCGTATTTCATAGACGCAGCCGGCTTTGTCTTATATCCGTTCGCTGCCTGGGATGTCTCTGGAATCACGGGTACTCACGAGTATCGCGTCGATAATGATTTCGAAGGCACTACGACGGATGGTGGGACCATAATAGCATCCGTGAATCTTGAACGGGTGGTGTATGGCCTTACCATTGAACCTCTCGATGGATGGATATTTATGCCACCGGATGTACCTGATATTGGTTATTCATTGGAGGAGGCTGACTTACTTTACTTCTACTCATATGAGCCTGTATTGAATTATAATTTCACTACAGGTCAGTGGGATACAGAAGGACCCAAAGGTTTGATTTATGTGGTTTGGCCTTTCATTTACGAGTCAGATTCAGGTCACTTGTGGTTTGCCCTGCCGCATGAAAGCGGATTATTTGTATATCACTTCAGCACTAATCAATGGACAGTGTCGCCTCGAATAATACCTTGATATACGAGAAGACAACTAAAGCAGCGTTGAATATGCAAGGCTTGATTTATAACTATTGGCCTGCCCCCGATGCTATTCTGTTAGGCAGCATTGGTATAGGTTTTATTGGATGGCTTTTTCACTTTTGTTAGCTTTCTTTCTTCATCAAGTAGCCGGCTGGTGATAGTCGAAATTCAGCCTTGATTTTCCTTGCCTGGTAATATTCAGGTGGATATATTCCTATAAGCAGCTAAGGCACGTTTGTGCGGAATACCAAACCTACGCCTCAGAGAAATACAATTATTACGTTGTAGCGTTTCGTTCAAAAACGGAGAAAGCAGTTTGAAATGGGAGTTCAACAATGAAAAAAGTAATTTGTTTATCGCTTCTGGTCTCTGTATTTTTCACCGGATGTGCAGGTCGTGAAGCAAATCCCGTCGCTATGTATATTCCCGGCGACGAAAATCGAAGTTGCAAAGGTCTCGTAACAGAAATGGCGCAAATTCAACAACAGATGGATATTTTAAGGCCTAAAACAAATAAATTTGGCACAAACGCTGCATGGGCAACGGCCGGTGTTCTTGTTATTTTCCCGTTTTTCTTTATGGATATGAAGGATGCCGAGAAAATCGAATATGATGCCTTTGCCCGAAGATATAACCGTCTTCTAATTATGGCCATGGAAAAAAATTGTGACACACTTAATTTATCAAGAGAACCTGAGCTTACAGTTGAACAATGGAAGGACAAGACAAAAGCAAAACAAGAGGCGAGTGAAAAAAAAGCCTCAACGCCAAAAGTTATGCGTTAAATAATTTTGAATACTTTTGCTGTATTTTGCATATAAACAAATGAAATGAAAAGGTAAGCACAATTTTGCTAAGGAGACAAAAATGAGACAAAGATCGTTGAGAAAGATTGTAATGAGCACAATTGTTTTAACCATTTTGAGTGCGTTTTTGCTTAACAGCGGCTGTGCGGCACAAGCGAGCAGAATGGTGCCCCTGGAATTTGATGTGGCAAATAAACACCCGCATAGCGTCAGTATCAATGAATCAATAGGAGGCAAGGAGACAAATCCACTGTGGACATCGCAAATTTCAAACAAGGCATTTACAGAAGCTTTGAACAACGCATTGGCACAATCAGGTGTTTTTCAATCTGTAATCAAAGGTGGGGATGCAGACTATATTCTTGATGTCACAATGTTGGAATACGACCAGCCGTGGTTAGGGGCCGATATTGATATTCGCATGAAGACAAAATGGGAGCTGGCTGATGCAAAGACGCTTGTACCTGTCTGGTCAGAAACTTTTGAGACAACTTACAAGGCTAAGTTGACCGATGCACTCATTGCTGCGGAAAGATTACAAAAAGCTAACGAGGGCTCTGTACGAACCAATATTAAGGAGGGTATTAGACGACTATCAATATTGAGCCTATGATTGGCAGGGAATAAGTAGGTAAGAAAAACCAGCACTCTTATTACTACTCGGCAGTCTCGGCCTGGCTGCAGCCAGTTGGCGCCTGCGCAGAATGAAACGCTGCAATAAGGAGGTGCAAGAATGAAAAGGTTTCAATTCTTTCGATTAGCAATTTTAATTAGCTTTTATGCTGGTGTACTGCGGGATATTAACAATTTATGAAGGAGCTTTAAATGTTGAAAGAGCAAAAAACTAATACTGTTGTGTTGGGTCTTGTGGTTATTCTGGGTATCTTGTGGGCCACTTCGGTGGCTGAAGCGGCACTCGACATCGAGAAGATTTATATTAGCTGCCACCAGGATTATGATGAGTACCCTATCGCCTTCTGGCAGTTCGACGTTGAAGTAGATCTTGTAGATCCTGGCACTCTACACCACATCGATGTAACCCCACCTGCCGGGGGACACCCTTTACCATCTATGACGATTGGAAATACTATGATCCGACCGAGTATCCCACCCTCCCGGCCTTGCAGGCAGACTACCCACCCGGAAACTACACTTTCGAATTCCGCGATAGCATGAACATACTTCTCAGGTCTGTCACC
>CAZWME010000419.1:0-5280 GCA_964634515.1 uncultured Pirellulales bacterium
GGCCGTGGCATCTTTTTCTATCCAAAAGTTCTCTTTGGTCAGACGGTCCAAATAGAGAACATCCCCTTCAATGGCTGTAACCGTAGCGCGCAGGACATCATACTGCCAGTCTCCCGCCCCTTTTTTGGATCGGAGCATAACTCCTCCTCCGGTCACGAAACCTTTTACATCTTCAACCTGAACGCCGTATTCGAACCAGTCCGAATCCCTCAAGAGCTTCGTCACAACGCTATCAGATTTCCTGAGTACAGTCCTCTCTCCCGAGCCTCGCAGTGTGATATTCGGATGAAGGTAAATTGCATTTCGCAGATTATATACCCCCGGCAGAATATGAAGTGTCCCTCCACCGACTCGGTTCAGGTATTCAATCCCTGCCTGGATTATCTTGTCGTCATTGCCTTGCAGGTCGCCTTCGTTCTGGCCTACAGTCAGGAGCATATCCTGCCGGTTTCGCATCGGCCGGTTGGTTATTGTCACTTCTGGCCTGGCCAATATTTCCCGGTCATTAATTCTTTCGGCAGCATCCACATCAACTGCAGCATAAATAACAACCGCAAGAACAAACAATATTATCATCGGTCTTTGTTTCCACATTTTTATGCCCTTCATTATTTAAGGAGTAAAAGAAAAAAGTAAGACTCTTTGCAACTCATGTCCGTTGCAAACATTTTAGTTTAACTTACTCTTAACAACAACATTTTTTAAGTAAAGATGCCCTGCTTCTTAAAGCAACAACTGTCAAAATTGACTTGACGAAGAGATATATTTTGGCTATAGAATTATCTATACTCGATATATTAAGAAAGGAAGCGTGAAACATTGACCATTTCCTCCAATAAAAACATTAAAGCGATGAAATGTAAAATATTTGTTATTTTGCTGGCGTGTATTTTTACGTTGCCGGCCGAGAGTCAGTTGCTTACTCGGCCTCAGCAGGATTGGTTTCCTAAAGCTCCCCCCCTGCCGCGTCCAAAAGGGACAACCATTGAAGTATCAGACGTCCAGCAGCTAATCCTTGCGCTAAGAGATGTAGAGCCCGGACAGACTATACTTATGGCGGATGGCCACTATATGATGCCACGTTATGTCCGGATAGCCACCGACAACGTCACATTACGCAGCGCTTCAGGACATCGCGAACGAGTGATTATAGACGGAGCCAATAGCCGGCACGGAGAACTGCTGGGAATCTCGGCGTGCTCCGGCGTTACTATCGCGGACCTCGCCATCCAGAATATCAAGTGGAACGGTTTTAAGATTAATTCCAATACAAATGTTCAAAAATTGACTATCTACAACTGTATCATTCATAATATATGGCAGCGTGGAATCAAAGGAGTAAAGGTTCCAAAAGAGAATCGCGATGTGGTTCGTCCGAAGCAGTGCCGGGTGCAATACTGCCTGTTTTACAACGACCGGCCAAAACGCCTGAGCGACGATGAGGCCGATATTGCAAAAGGCAACTACATAGCCGGAATCGACGTGATGCATACCAAAGACTGGGTCATCAGCGACAATGTTTTTGTGGGGATTCAGGGCAGGACGTATGAAGGACGAGGCGCCGTGTTCATCTGGCATGATTCGCAGGACTGTGTTGTTGAACGAAATATTATCATAGACTGTGACGTGGGATTACAGCTCGGCAATCCGCACCGCGACAGTGAAACCCAGTATCACTGCGTTCGCTGCATCGCTAAAAATAATTTCATCACGAGAGCGCCCGAGGCAGGCATTGTGACAGTATATACCAAAGACTGCAAAGTTCTCAACAACACTATTCACGACCCGGAAAGCCGATTAGGGCGGTTAATCCGCACGGTTTTCACTAACGATGGATTGATAATCGCCAACAATCTGTTAAGCGGGCCGAGAATCAGGCACGAATCAAAAAGTAAAGTAACATTCCTGAATAACATCATCAAAGATTTCACCGATGCTTTTATTGATCCGGATTGCGGAGACCTGCATCTGAAAGATAATGCTATCGAAGCTGTCGATAAAGGTTCTCCGCTTGCAGAAGTAAAAGAGGACTTTGATGGTGACCGGCGCAGAGCCAGACCCGATATCGGCGCTGACGAACTAAACAATTGACCGATTGGTGAGCAGTGGAAACTAAATATCTCAACCAAATCAACGAAATCAAGACATTTTTTATTTCGTCTTCTAATCTTTTTTGACAAAAGTCTGTTCTTATTATATACTAAATTCAATTCAGACTGTTAACTGCCGTTGTTAACATAGAGGATATGGCCGAACAAATGGTGGACTTATGGAAGACGGCGTAAGAGATAAGTTTATCTTTTTATAAAATTGAACCACCTTATAATGACTGAATTATCTCGGAGAAGAAAATGAGCAAGATTATAGTAATAGATATCGAAGAATGCATGGCATGTCGCACCTGTGAGATAGAGTGTTCATTAGCGCATTCGAAATCGAATACACTTGAAGAAGCGATGAATGAGGTGGAGCCCCGGATTAACGTAGAAGCCGCTCAGGAATTTGCTGTGCCGATGCAGTGCAGGCACTGTGAAAATGCGCCGTGCATCAAAATATGTCCGACACATGCAATATTTCGTGAAAATCCCAATGGTCCTGTACTAATCAAACAAGACCTCTGCATCGGATGCAATTTCTGCCTTGCCGTCTGTCCTTTTGGCGCAATTTCGCCGTCATATGACGGTCACAGAGTTGTCAAGTGCGATTTGTGCTTTGAGCGTCTCAATGCCGGGCAGGAACCAGCCTGCGTAGCAAGCTGTCCCACGGGAGCACTGAAGTTCGTCGAAGCCGAGCAGTATGTTCGGGACAAAAGAACGTACGTTGCCGAAGAACTTGCCTTATCAATTCAGCAAAACAATAAGAAACAAGAGAACAAAGAGAATACCCAATGATAACAGTAACCGTATGTGTGGGTAGCTCGTGCCATATCAAGGGGGCCCGGGAAATGATAGCCCGCTTCAATGATTTTCTAAACAAGGAGGGTCTTCAGGACGAGGTCGAATTGAAGGGCTCATTCTGCATGGAGCGCTGCGGCGAGGGAATTAACTGGGAGATCGACGGTGAGGTTTCAAGCAGCCCCGGCGTGGATGAGGGAGCGAAAATGTTTCGAGAAAAAATTTTAGAGGCTCTGGAGAAAAATATAATTCATAGACCTCCCAGGAAGCCCCGCCGAAGGAAAACTTAGTATGAAACTTTCCAAAAGCCAGGTAAACACGCATACCAGTGCCATACTTCAGCATACACCCAATGGTATTATTCTTGTGAATAAAGAGATGCGAATTCGTTTCATTAATCCGGCGTTTCGTACAATGTTCAAATGCGGTAATGACGAGGTCGTGGGGGGATTGGCAAAGGATTTTGTTCATTCTGACTGCTTTGAACGTGCCATTGCCGCCGGTGGTTCTCTCATGGTCAAAGAGAGCATTACCGAGCATAAGATTAGCTACCGTGTAGGCATTTTTCCCATCGAGGCTGAGAATCTCTACTGCGGCATTTTCATCGATATCTCTGATGAAGAAAAAGCCAGAAAGGAAATGCTTGAGTTGAGGGCTCAGACGTTAAAACGGGCACAAGAGGTTATCTCACGTCAAATGCAAACAGCACAGGAAATAGCGAGACTCCTGGGTGAGACGACAGCGGAGACTAAGGTGCTTTTGATGAAGCTCATGACCCTTTATCGGGAAGAAGGGCAATGATGAGGTTATTCTACGAGTGGGGCACAAAACAGCTTCGAAAACACGGCGAAGAGCTTTGCGGCGACAACGTTGCTATCGCCCGTCATTCGGATTACATCACGCTCGCTCTTTCTGATGGCCTTGGAAGCGGGGTTAAGGCTAATATTTTATCTATCCTGACTACTCGAATCGTTATGCACCTTATGGAGAATGAGCTGCCTCTAAGCGAAGTGGTAGAGACATTGGGTAAGACACTGCCTGTATGCAATGTTCGAAAGCTCGCTTACAGCACATTTGCTATCGGGCAGTTTTTCCGTGATGGCCGCGCGCGGGTAGTGGAATTTGATACACCGTCGTTCGTTTTGCTGCGAGAGCGAAAGTTTATCTCTGTGCCCTATGGCAAGCGACAAATCGAGGGAAAGGCCATTCGCGAATTCGAGCTACAGCTAAAAACAGGAGACTGGCTTGTTTTTGTCTCTGATGGAGTGGTAAACGCCGGTATAGGCGGACTTTATCCGCTCGGATGGGGTCTTGATCAAACCGTGCGGTTCCTCGAAAAACACAGTCACCCTGACCTTTCTGCGGAGGAGCTTGCTTATAAGCTCGTACAGGCCGTGGAGGATTTATATTGCGGCAAACCAGGGGATGATGTCAGTGTGGCGGTGATAAAAGTTCGCCATAAGCTCATGGCAACGCTTTTCACCGGTCCACCCGTGAACAAAGATGTCGACGAACAGACTGTAAAGAGGTTCAGGCAAAATCCCGGCTTTTTAGCTGTATGCGGGGGGACCACGGCAAAAATTGTTGCCCGCTATCTTGGTGGGAGGCCTTTGGACGTGGACTTAGCAACAATGAAACCGGACGTTCCTCCCCTGGCTAAGCTGGAAGGCATCGACCTGACAACTGAGGGTATCCTGACCCTTACCAGGGCTAATGACCTGCTTCATTCGGGAGCCAACAAAGAGACGGTAAAGTTCGATACAGATGGGGCCTCAGCATTGATCCGCTTGTGCCTGGACGCCGATCACATCCATTTCATGGTGGGGCTGAGTGTCAATCCGGCCCATCAGAATCCCGATCTACCCAGGCAGCTTGGTATGAAATTAGCAGTGGTGCGGGAGATTGCGGAAGAGCTTCGAAAGAGGGGCAAGGAGGTAAGTATTGAAACTATCTGATAAGCACAAGAACCACCCGGCTTTGAGACGTCAACAAATTTTTTATTGACGATAGACATAATAAAAATAGAATTAAGCTTTAATTTGATTATAAACTCCTCAGGTAATGGTAAATATGACGAAAGAGAATGAACTTATCGAACAGATAATTGACCGTTATGACGCTGATACCGGAATGCTTATACCTATAATGCAGGACCTTCAGGCAGACTGTGGGTACCTGCCGCCGGAACACCTGCGCTGTCTGGCCAATCGCCTTGATGTCCCAATGAGCCGTATCTATGCTGTTGCAACGTTCTACAGTTCTTTCCGACTTGCACCAAAAGGTCTCCATGACGTGACGCTCTGTATGGGCACGGTCTGCTACCTCAAGGGTGCCCCGAAAATTTGCGAGGCCATTACACGGGAGTTCCAGGTTGAGCCGGGCGGCA
>CAZWME010000420.1:0-1544 GCA_964634515.1 uncultured Pirellulales bacterium
ATCATATTTTTCGGCTGCATTCCGAAGGTTCGAAAAGCCGTCGGGGAAGTCCTCGTGAAAACGCCACAGTGAAGCGGGATCATCCCAGCCGTCATCTAAGACAAGTGAGTCCATCGCGACGTTTCGTTTTCTGATTAATTCATCTCCGAACAATTTGATTACATCGAGAAAATCGTTTTCGAGTATTTTTTCCGGGCCGTAACCGATGTCATACCAGCTATTGTAGTGTAAGAATGGTCTGTATGGGTGTACCCGCTGGCGCTCGATGTAATACAGAAATGCTCTGCGCAACTGGCCTTTTGGGACAACACCTATAACTGAACTGTGCACGATTGGCTCACTCGGGGTGAGCAGGATATTGTAGGGCAGAGCGCACTGCAGGACATCCGGGTTACTCTGTGATTTCTGAGTTTTAGAAAGGGGGTGTTCGTAAGCGAAAAAGAAATTGTCAACTATCGCAGGCGAGCCATCGACAGTGCCAATTACCTTTGCGTCTGGTTCATTAAGTTCCAGCAGTACTATTTTTGCAATGGCAACTGGTTTGTTTGCCGCAGACAGGGTAAGCTCCTGCCGCATGTAGTTTGAGCCATTACGCAAGATCGCACTCCATTTAACCCTCAGGTTTTTATTTGAAGAGACCAATGTGGCAGAGATTTGCATGCCTTCTAACTGTTCGGCCAGTCGGCAGGACTTGCTGTTTGGGCGCAACTTATTTAATTTTGGCCCACTAACAATCTTCAAATCAGAAGCCTTTATTACCTGCCCGTCTTCCAAAACAAGCGTAAAGCATTCGGTGTCCTGCATTTGTATTGTTCTTTTGGTGAGCTTATTCGTGACTTGAAGGGGCTTAAGGTGTTTTTCGGTCGTTGTCCAGACGCATGATATGAGCCTGTTTTGTAAGATTTGTTTATCTTTGGACAATCTAACTTGAGCATCACCTGGTTCAGGGCCCGGAAAATCGAGTCCTGGTTCGGCATGTGAGTTATTGGTAAGAATAAATGCTGTAAGTATAGTTACGCTGATAAAAAATATTTTCTTTTTGGTCATTTTCTGCCTCTAAATAACAATGTAATTTTAGATGTGCTGCTTAAGCCAATAGAATTTTAATATTTTCTTTTTTGAAAAGCCATGTTTATGTCAGGTCTTTTACGAAATCGGTTAGAGCGTAGATAGTATCGATATTGTAACCGGCTTCAAGATGATAGATAAATTCGAGGTTGCCGCCGTTATTTTCTTCGCAAATGTTTTTGGCCCATCTCAATATCGGCTCAGCAGTTTGAGCGGACATATCATTCGGCAAAGGTGCGATACTTATGAGCATTTCTTTTGAGAAAACCTGCCTTGCTTTTTTAATAGATGTGTCGCCACCGAGGTCGATGGATTTTAAGTTTATGATTTTGGAGAAAGTTTGCAGATGATTAGTGCTGGGCCCGCAGGAATGCAGACGGATGGGGCCGAGTTTATTACCGATCTGAGAGGTTGTTGGCACTACAAATTGTTCGATAAGTTCCGGGCTCACCATACAGGATGAACATTCACCAACG
>CAZWME010000420.1:1554-5267 GCA_964634515.1 uncultured Pirellulales bacterium
ATGCTCTTTTCCGTTTTTTTTCAAAAATTGATTTGTTTTAGAAAAATGTTTGCAGAGAATAATATAAGCTTCGCCAATCCAATGCATAATTTCCATGCATCGCTGTGGTTTAGTCATCATATCCAAGAAGATGGTTTCGCCGAGGAATTTCTGGGCAGAGGTCATAGTTCCGTGTATGACGGCTCGGCCGGACAGGTCCCAGAAAAAGGGTGGTATAGGACATAGTTGCTTGTCGGAGGGGCTCTGGAATTGGTGAATCTGGTCGTCAAACAGTTGAATTAGCTGGTGTTCAAGCAGACTCTCAGGCCGGGGCAAGTCGCCGGGGTCTATCCCTGCCAGACATCCTGGTGTAATGTCGGCGTCTTTATCATCCTGAGGGATGAATTCAGCACTGAGTAACATTCCCAGAATCATATTCGGCTGGATGCCGCCAATTTGAATTTGTTTGTCATCCCAATAATCTATCTGACCCAGATTGGACTCCGAGTAAAAAAGCCGCATATCTGGGAAGTGTTCCAATGCATATTCATTGCATAGAGAATCGACAAGATAGCGTATATCCGGATTAAGGTAATATTCCCGGTCAAATATTACGCCTAATGCGCCGGCCATCCAAGCTTTTGAAATTGTACCTGAAATTGTAATCATCTATGCTTTCCTGTGGCATTTTTAGAATTTGGGAAAAACAAATGCCTACAATGCGATTTTATTCACGTTTGACATATGATGGAGTTTTTTCTAAATACTGTTCTCGATAGCGAAGCGAGGCTTTCTGGTTTTCCATTTTCCCCGGGTAAAATCGGGTACCTTGACCGGGACACTGCCTTTTGCGATCGATATTTCAGAAAGCGGCCCGTGCACACACATAATGACAGAGTCATAGACGTCGATAGGCGTTTGTGTTCTATTCTTGACAGCATCGACGAAGAGCTTTAATTCGCACATGTCAGTTCCTCCGTGGCCACCCTGAGAGGGTTCTTTGGTCCAGGTGTGCATGTATTTTTTATGGTAAGGCGGAAAAGGCTCCCACTGGTGATATTTCGGGCTCAGCCCTTCAATATAAACGGCATCTCTTTGTTCGTTATATAGACCTTTTGTGCCCTGAATGAGCCATCGGTTATCGTAAGGCCGAGGCAACTGCATATCGTAATTGATAACTATTGATTTTCCTTTTTTTGTCCGAACGGTTGTTGTTACGATGTCACCTTGTGCGAATTTACGTTTTGCGTTCGGATGGTCCGGTCCGAATTTCTCGATGAAATGCTGGTTGATACCGACCGCGTCGGTTGAGGTGGAGGTAAGGTAGTCAAAGGCATCGCCGCAGTTTATATCCATCCAGCTAATTACAGGTCCCAACTGGTGGGAGGGGTATTGGTCGCGGTTGTGTTCTATGAGGAACCTTGCAGGCCAGCGGTCCATTCCTGTGCCACTATCGAAAAACCAGTGGTCGATGCAATCGTGTGAGTGGGCACAGTGACAATGCATAATTTTGCCGAGCAAGCCTTTGCGAATCATATTCAGTACAGCCAGGTTATCACTTCTAAAGCTCCAGTTTTCCAGCATCATGCATGGGATACCTGTTTGTTCAGATGTATTTACCAGTTCCCAGCATTCTTCGAGTGTGTAAGTGATGGGGACCTCAGACGCGGCGTATTTGCCGGCTTTCATGGCGTAAACAGCCATAGGAGCATGCCATTGCCAATAGGTGGTAATTATTATTGCGTCTAAATCATCGCGTTCGACGAGTTTTTTCCATACGTATTCGTCACCGTGGTAGATTTCCGGTTTTGAGAAGCCGGCCTTTACAACTCTCTGTGCGGCGGCTTTGACTTTCCCCGGGTAAAGGTCGCACAAAGCACGTATTTCGACATCTTCTTTTAAATTCAGCAAGTTGCTCATCAGGCTGTTGCCTCGCCCTCCCAAGCCAATAATTCCTATACGGACTTTTTCAATAGGTGGCAGGTTAATTTCATTTTTTGTTGCCGATTTTGGCTGTAAAGCTGAAGCAGTCGGGGTCATGCCGGCAAAGGCAGTCCCAATCGCAACTGATGTTCCATTTTTCAAGATTTGCCTGCGGCTGATTTTTTTAGTCATTTTTATTTCTCCAAATGTGATTTTACGGTTTATCCAGAAGTTCACTTACCATCACCGGCTTGCCTGATTGCGCCGAAAGGTCCGCCGCAAAGCATACCGCGTGAGTTTGTGCGGCGTCTTCCAAGTCCGGGTATGGTCGTTTGTCATTAATAATGCAATCGAGGAAATGAGAAACTTCACCCTCGAAGGGATGATGAGTGACGTCGGCACTGTCCGGCAGGATACAGGGGATTTTCACAAAGTTGTTCTGTCTGGGAAAAAGTGTGGGTGCGAAAAGTTCATCATTACGCAGGCTGCCCTCGGTTCCATAGATGCCGATGTTGAACCTGTAAGGCATTTGTGCGTCGATGGTCGTTGTACTGCGGCCTATCCTGCCGCCTTTAAATTTAACGTTAACTGAGATTGTGCCCGGATATTCTATGGGATTTTTTGTTTTTACCTGATAAGCGCAGACCTGCTGGGCTTCGCTCCGGGCAAACCAGCGCAGCGCATCTATCGCGTGGCAACCACCGGTTAAGATTGCCGTTCCGCTTTGTTCTTTGCTACCATACCATTTATCTTCCGGGGTCATCCATATCCGGTGCATGTAATCAACCTCAACCATAAAGATGTCTCCGAAAACACCTTGCTCAATCAGGCGATCGATGGTCATCAGCAGGGGATTCCAGTGCAGGACGAAACTTACTATTGTTTTGACCTTATTTTTTTCGATTGCCCGGCGTTGTTTGTACAGGTCCCGAGGAGTTAATGCTACCGGTTTTTCGATAATAATGTGCTTGTGTGCCTGTGCGGCGGCAACTACGTATTGTGTATGGGTATTATGCGGAGTGCATACCACTACGATATCAATGTCATTTTGCTCAAACATTTTGGAGGCATCGGTTTCGATGGTACACTTTAAGCTATAGCGGTCGCGGTATTTTTGAGCATTTGCAGGATTCCGGCTAACCAAAGCCCGAATTTCAGAACGCACATCTTTCTGAAAGGCCTTTATATATTCGGCGGCTACGGCACCGCAACCAATTATTCCAACTCCAAGTTTATTCATATTCCGTTACCTTATCCTTTTTTGTGTCTATTTCATGCTATCCAGGGGCGGGTACGGTGTTTCGATTCTTTTATAGCCTTTAGTGTAAATTCCACATCCTGCTTTATCTGGAAGTCAAACATGCCGAGACAAATGAAATCTGCGCCGTTGTCGAAGGCAAACTTGATTCCCTCATAGGGAGGGATGGCTCCTGCAGCCAGAACCTTGAATGCTATCCAGGGAACTTTTACAGTCTGCATGTATTCTATAGTTTCCTGGTGGTCGTGACAGAACATATTGTCGTGATATTCAGCATGATTAGGCGATTCCTTTTCGTACATTTCCATGAATCGTCTGTTTTCTTTGGGATGAGCAGACCAATATCTGTCGTGGTGCAGTGTCTTTATATAAAAATCGGGCACAAGCCCTTCCTTTTCGCAAAACATTATAGGCTCCAGGTGATGTGCACATATGCCGACGGGGATATTGTATTTTTTCATAATCTCGAAGGCCTTGATGATATTGTCCTGTTTCTTCTGGAAATACCAGATGTCACTGGCTCCTCCCCATAAATAGGCCGCAGATGCCCCCA
>CAZWME010000421.1:0-5260 GCA_964634515.1 uncultured Pirellulales bacterium
GTATTTCGACGTTGGCAACCAAATCAACATCCATTGTCGCTCGGGCTATGCCATAAGCAGAACTTGCCACAGATCCTCCTATGTAGTACTCTATTCCAAGTTTCTCGAAACATCCGATTACCATATCCAACGCAACGATTATATCAGGTTTCTTCATAGCTGCTCACAATCCATGTACAAGCGAAGACACTTAGCAAGTTTTTCTCCGTAGTGATTCGAAACGAAAACTAAATCTACTTCTCGTTCACTCAGGGAGGGGTTCGTACGCTGAATAGCCCTTCGTGAGAGATACAAGGTAGTTTGAGATAGTGACCGGACTTTTGAAATTCTCTTGCAAACGCTTGATTCGCGAATCAATTCAATCTGTACTCTTTCTGCTTTAGGGGCAGTATCAGGAGATTGACTTATCATTTCATGACATTCCTTACCTCTTGTGCATAGCTACCATTTACAAAGTAAACCACCTTAGTGAAAAAGTCAACTGATTTTGGCTGATGTTTCCCTTTGTGCCATACGGAAGCTTAAGACGACACCCATCAGAATTTACCGCCTTATCGCTATTGAAGAAGCTCACTGCATCAGTATGTGGGGCCATGATTTTCAGCTTGAATATCGTCAACTTGGGTCATTAGCCTTAGGATCTTTAGATTCGAAGGCCATAGCCGGTTTCCCGGCGCTTTCTTGATCGGTAGCATCGGTTTGGCTGTCAGCGGTTGGAAGCTGCGAAGACGCAAAGAATTGTTGAACTAAGAGTACTATCAACAATGCCTGTTTAAATACGATAGGGCTGTGAGCATTCGTATGCTCACGGCCTTATTGGTTTTTGTAGTACTTGATCGGGTCAGTCTGCCTCTTGATGAGTTGAAGATAATCCTGATGCGCTGTCAGCCTTAAGCATCACACATGGGGCCATGGGGGGAAAGTACACTTCACGAAAGGTGTATCTAATCTCTCTTATAATATCGATTAATTAGGATTTGCGGAGATATCTATATAATAGGACTTGTGAGATGTTGGGCCAATTTCCCCTGGACTTTTCTTCGGGCTTGGTCTATATTATTTTTATACATAGGATCCTCCTTACTTTCGATTTCAATCCTTCTCTCATTGAAATCGGGTAAGGAAGTCTATTGTCTTTATATCTTTAAGGTAAACACTTTAGTATGATATAAGTGCTATTTAGGCCTAATCCTTTTTAGTTTAGCTATAAAAATAAACAGTCTTTAGACAAAAGAATTTCAGAGGAAAAATGTCATGCCTTATAGGCGCAGACCTGCGAAGATTAACATAAAGGTGCTTATCATACTGATAGTGGTCGCTGGAGCATTAGTAGTCTCCTTATTCGCTGCTCGCCAGATCCGAAGGGGCATTCTCTCGAAAAGGGATCTAACAGTGGGGCAGGCTGCTTATGAAAACAAGGACTGGCCGGCTGCATATAGAAACTTCAGGGGATATCTCGGCAGAAATCCCGATGATGTCGAAATCCTCAAGAAGTATGCCGAAGCAGCGCTGTCCATCCGGCCGCTCGAGGCCGGCCATATCACTGGAGCGATCGCCGCCTATCGCCGTATCATGCAGCTTGCCCCTCGCGATGAGGTCGCCTACGACAAGCTGGCTATGCTCTATACTGGCATAGGCAATTTCGCGGAGCTTGCCTACATCGCCCGAACCAGGCTTGAGCACGTTGCGAGTGACCGAGAAGCCCGGCTGTGGTTGGCCGATGCGCTAGTCCAGCTCAACAAAACAGAAGAGGCTCGACAGATACTCCATGACTTCATAACTGAACTGCAGGAGGAACTCCCTGACAAGCACGTCGAGTATGTGCAAGCCTGTATCAGAATGAGCAAAATTGCAGACAGCGATAACTCTCCCGATGCAAGAAAGCCCCTTGAATGGCTTAACGACGCTGTAAACTACAACAAGGAATCTGTCGAGGCACTGGGATCTCGTGCATGGTTGTATCGCAAAACACATGACATCTCCGGTATGAGTGATGAAGACAGGTTGGCAGCCGCTCGCCAAGATCTCGAGGCTGCCGATGATCTTGGCACAGAAAATCCCCGAATTCGCTTGTCTTTAGGTATAGAATGGATGGCGCTCGGTGAGCTGGAACGTACCGCCGCCGAGTTGAGGATTGCCGAGACTGCCCCACAGGAAGCCCTGGATGAACACTTTTTTGATCTGAATGACTGGATCATAAGTAAATTTCTTTTTGCTTCGGAATTGGCAATTCGGAGAGGAGCCAGAGATGAAGCTATCTCTTTGACCGATGAAACGCTGATAATGCTGAAAGAAAAAGGACATAGGGTTCGAGTTCTCCCGTCCGCTATCAATCTTTATGCTGCAACGGGCAAGGTTTTGGAGGCGAGGAGCTGCCTTGACGAGTATCTTGAGGCCCAGTATTCCGCCGAAAGGACAGCAGAGGATAAGTTGCAATTGGCCACCCTGCAGGCCTTGGTGGCGAAAGCTGAGGGAAAATTCTATGTTGTCATCGATGTTCTGCAACAGGTTGTTTTGAATGATGCCTCGAACCCTAGATTATGGCGCCTATTGGCCGAGGCCTACAGTCGAACAGGTCAGACCAGACGAGCAGTAAGCGCACTGACAAAATGTCTTCGACTTCGACCAGAGAACCCAGCAATAACACTGCAACTGGCAAAAGAGTATGTCAAGTTGCAAGGCTGGAACAAAGCTTCTGAAATCACCCGACAGGCCGAGATTCTAAATCCCACGGAGATTACGGCCAAACTGCTTCGTATTCAGACGAGCATTTACCTGGCTGCAAAGCAACCGCAAGAAATAGACACGGCAAAGCTCGATGAGTTGTCACGCGAATTGGCAGAATTGCGCAAGGAAAATGCTGATCGAGTTAATATTCGCACAATGCAGGCTATGATTGCCCTATATCTCAATCAGCCTGACAAGGCCGAAAAGGAGTTAAAATTGGCTATTGATCAGTGCAAGGATCCACTAATCGCTGAGATACAGCTTGCGGGACATTATTACAGAACCAAGCGTACGACTGAAGCAATCAGCCTCTGCCGGAAGGCCTGCGAGAAGCATCCCGAAGTAGCCGAGCCCTGGCTTTCCTTGTCAGGCCTTTACGTTGCTAATAAAGACTATGACTCGGCCCGAGGTTGCCTCAGGCAAGGGCTGGATACCGTAGTCGACCAGCGGGAAAAGCGGTCTTTGTCGCTCAGGCTTGCCCTGCTGGAGCTTATGTACGTAGATCGTGACACTGGGATAGGTCTTTTGAGTGAGCTGGCAGCGCAAGACAAGCAGGAAATCCGCGCCCGCTCGCTACTTCTGGATATCCGCGAAATCCAGGAGGACCAGGCGACAGCCAAGAAACTAATCAGCGAACTGCGAGAGGCCGAGGGAGAAAGTGGGCTCTTATGGCGAATGCATCAAGCATCGTTGAGGCTTTCGTCAGATGACTGGCGTTCAAAGCAGAAAGATATCACCGACTTACTTCAATACTGCATTGCCTCAGACCCTGAGTGGTCGGCACCTGTTTTACTCCTGGCGGGAATGTATGAGAAGTTGGGGGATTTCAGACTTCTCGAAAATACATGCCGGCAGGCGCTTTCAAGGAATCCTTCGGCTGCTGACATCGCAAACAAATTGCTGACTCTCCTTGAAAAACAAGGCCGCCTTTCGGAGGCAGAAAGGGTGCTCGAGCAAATTGAGGCGGACGCCCGGCTCGCCAGCGCGTGGCATATCCGAACGGCCCTCAGCGCAGGTGATTCTTCCCGAGCAATCGACGAGTTAAAACTCAGGGCATCCAATGACAACCGAGACGCCGAATCACGAATACTCCTGGCGCGATTAGTGTACTCGCAAACCAGGGATGCCCACCAGGCTCTTGAGTATCTGAAAGAAGCCGAAGCAATAGCATCAGGCTCTATGACACTGACGGCAGCAAAGGTATCAATCCTGAAGGCAGAAGGTCAAGCCGAAGAGGCCCAGCAAATCCTCGACGATTATGTGGCATCTCGTGATGACTTCACTTCTTATTGGATGCGTGCTGTGTACATGACTGAGGAAGGCAAGCTCGATCGTGCTGAGAAGGACTACAGGAAGTTGACAACTTTCGCCGAACAGGGCGCCACGGGTTATGGACTGTTAAGTAACTTCTACGCCAATCCCAAGAACAAAAAACTCGATAAAGCTATAGAGGCACTTGAAGAAGGTTTGGACGCATATCCTGAGGATATGGGACTTAAGCGGAGGCTGATGCAGCTATTGTTCGTGCGGGCCCAGAACCAGGACCGCCAGAGAGCTCTTGAAATTCTTTCGGTACTTGAAGAAAAACTGCCGGAAGATCCTCAGTTGATGGGGCTCCGGGCCCTGCAAATGTTGGAGGAGTCGACACCGCAGTCACTCGCGACTGCCAGAGAGAAACTCAAAGATATTATCAAACTTCAACCGACGGCGGTTGATGCACATCTTACACTTATTCGCATTGCGACACAGCAGCGAGATTTCGAGACCGCCCGCAATCTTGCGATTCGGGCCATTGGCTCCAACCCGAACAACTTAGCTCTTCTGTCGGCCAGAGGCAAGGCTGAGCTTGCACTTGATAATACCCAGATGGCTGTTGAATTGGCCCATCTGGTTCTCGGCAAAGACACAAACCATGCTGACGCCCGAGACATTATCGTGGGAGCTGCGCTGAGGTCCAGGGAACGCGACCTTCTGGAGGAGGCCCGGGCACTGATCGACTCTGCGCTCGATAGCAATCCCACAGATGAAAAGCTGCTGATTTCGCGGGCTCGTGTTTTGACTTCCATGGGACAACCTCAGGATGCAATTCCTGAACTGAAGGCCTATTGCCAAACAAAAGAAGGGAGCAGCAGTGTTGAAACGCTCTTGTCACTTGCAAACCTGTATCGTCTTGCCGGGGACAAAGAGCAGTCAAACCAGGCGATTGAGCGGGCCGAACGGCTGGATCCGAATAATCAAGGTGTTATCCATGCCCGATTCTTGTGGCTGATAGCGCAGAACCGATTTGAGGAACTTGCGGGAATCAGTACGACATATCTTTCAGCCAAAGAACAGGATCCGGGGATACTTCTGGCAGCAGCGTCGATGTTATCAGCATCTGACTCAATGAACCTTAATAAAGAGGGATTAAAGCTCTATGAGCATGCTGTAAGTCTATGGCCAACATCAATAAGTGTGCGCCTGGGTTGGGCTTTATCCCTCTACAGAGTAGGAAATGCTGACCGTGCAGAGAAGATCTATAGAGAGTTACTCG
>CAZWME010000422.1:0-5260 GCA_964634515.1 uncultured Pirellulales bacterium
TATCTCAGGTACGTTAATCCTATTAAAAATTTAAAATATTTTTTTTGCAAGAAATTGATTTTTTTTAGGACTCGATATAGGCAAGATCAACATTTGTGGTGTCATTTTGGTGACAAGAAGTCACCTAGAAATCAGGGGTGTTTTTCGATGAATTCTGACGTTTATTAACTTAAAAATGTGGCCATTTCGGGAGTATCTATTCTTAGCTCTCCCAAGGACTCTATATTCTGTGTATAATATACTTCTGTTGAGTTTGTCAAATGAACAAGTGTAAACATGGCGTTGACAGGATAAAAAACACATGAAACATTGGAGTTATACTCGCAGGGATTTTATGCATTCAGCCGGGCTTGCTGCTTTAACTGCAGTGACAGGGTATTCGGCAAGCTCTGCAAACTGCGCAAAAAGAAAGCCAAATCACAAGCCCAACTTTATCATCTTTTTTACCGATGACCAGGGATACAATGACGTCGGATGCTTCGGATCACCAAACATCAAAACACCCAACTTCGACCGAATGGCTCGCGAAGGTATAATGCTAACCAGTTACTATGTCGGCTCCCCCGTATGCGGACCCAGCCGCGCTGCCTTAATGACCGGCTGTTATCCCATACGTGTCGCCGAACCGCAGAATAAAAAGAATCTACACACCATAGTGCATACGAAAGAGATAATGTTATCTGAAGTGCTCAAGCAAGCCGGCTATGCTACGGCGTTGATTGGAAAATGGCACCTTGCCGGAGGATTAAGGAAAGATGGTAAATATCCCTCACATCTCATGCCCAACGGCCAGGGATTTGACTATTTCTATGGCACACCACTTCACAACGGAGTCACTCCCACTGTAACTCCAGATGCTTTCCAGGTCCAAATTATGCGTAATAATAACGTGCTGATTGACCGACTCGACCAAAAAGGAATGGACAATCTTACTTGGGACTATACAAAAGAGGCGATACGATTCATCAACAAACACAAGAATGAACCATTCTTCCTTTACCTTGCCCATACTATGCCGCATGTGCCGCTTGGTGTGTCAAAAGCGTTTCGCGGAAAATCAAAGGTCGGCCTTTATGGTGATGTGATAGAAGAACTCGATTGGAACATGGGCCAGATAATTGATACGCTGAAAGATCTTAGTCTGGACGAAGATACCTTTGTTGTTTTCACGTCAGATAACGGCCCTTGGATCGAGGATTATCTTAAAGGGTATTACGGTTCTGTCGATCCATTACGCGGCTCAAAAATGAAATCTTGGGAAGGTGGTCCGCGAGTGCCTTGCATTATGCGCTGGCCGGGAAATATCCCTGCGGGACGAATCTGCGATGAGATTGCAACGACAATGGACATCTTCCCGACATTCGCAGCCCTGGCAGGAACTGCCCTTCCGAGTAACAGGGTGATCGACGGAAAGAATATCTTTCCTCTGATCTCAGGAAAAACAAGAAAGAGTCCGCATGATGAGTATTTCTTTTACTGTTACACACATCTTCAGGGTGTTCGTAATGATCGCTGGAAGCTGATTCTGCCCCGCCCTGCCAAGCCAGACTGGATGTCATGGTGGGCAAGAATGATTGACGAGGTTAAAGAAGTTCAACTCTTTGATCTGAAGAATGATATCAGCGAGACAAAAAACGTAGCTGAAAAACATCCGGAGATCGTTAGGCACTTGATAAAGTTGATTGAAAACGCGCGGGAAGAGCTGGGCGACTGCGACCGTATTGGTGAAGGAGCACGGTTTTTTGATCCGGAGCCAAAACGCCCGGATATCAAGAGATACAACTCTTGGCAAAAATCAAAAAAGCAATTTCCTTCAAAAGTCTCTTGGATAAAGTAGTGTCGGAAGCATAAATATGGACAACCACATTTCCAACTTAAGGAATTTTATTAAAATCTTTGGATTCGCAGTAATTCTGACTTTTATACATCTATGGTTATTTGGATGCCATGACCACCTAAGTAATCAAGGATGGAATCGTAACCTCCACACAATTCGTTTTGGACTCTGTGCTGACGTGCATAAAGATGTCATACATGATGCGGATATAAGATTAAAGACTTTTATTGATAGGATGAACCAGGAAAAAGTTGACTTTATCTTACAGCTTGGTGATTTCTGTCGTCCCTATGATTACAACCAGGATTTCCTCGACATATGGAATCAGTTTCAAGGGCCTCGCTTTCATGTATTGGGCAACCATGATACTGATGGAGGATTCACAAGAGAACAAACTCTGGAGTTCTGGGGGGCAAAAGATAAATACTACTCATTCGACATGGGTGGATATCATTTTGTGGTTCTGGATGGTAACGACAAGAAAAAACACAGAGCAGCTACTGGTTACCCGAGATATATCGGGCAGCAGCAGGCTGAGTGGTTGAAGAATGATTTGTTGAAGACTAATTCTCCCACCTTCATATTCTCGCACCAGAGTATCGAAAATGCAGGCGGAGTGGAGAACGGACAGACGATTAGGAGGCTACTGGAAGATACAAACAGGGAGGCTGGTTTTCGAAAAGTGATTGCATGCTTCAGCGGGCACCACCATGCTGATTACTATGCCGTAATAGAAGACATCTATTACATTCAAATTAACAGCATGTCATACGAATGGTTGGGGGCTGACTACAAGCATGCGAGATTTAGCAAAGAAATTGAAGAGGCTCATCCTTGGGTAAGTTATACGGCACCTTACAAGGATGCCTTGTATGCCATAGTAACAATCCGATCTGAAGGAACAATCGAAATAGATGGCATCCAGAGTGAATGGATTCGGCCAAGCCCCTCCGAACTTGGTGTTCCTGAACCAGAGGAGGGTTATGAATCTACACCGAAGATTTCAGATCGTGTCTTGGCACCAAAATAATTACATGATTTATACATTTTTCTCACCGTTTACTTAATCCGATCGCACACTAAAAATTCCGAAAAATTATTGACATTTATTCGGACTCGACATAGGCAAAACTAACATCTGTGGTGACATTTTGAAGTCATAAAGTCACCTGGAAATCAGGGTGTTTTCCAGCTCATAAGAAAGGTGACTTTGATGGCCTGTTTTTTTGCCTTTGCCGTTAACGCCATCATTAGTGCTGGTCCTCCAATTAGGGACAAATTCGAACTAAACTATTGGCCATAGAATCATTCCAATTTATAATCAATGCTCTTTAAGCGTCTTGTTTAGCCCTTCAATTTTTTCTCTTACCTTGTTACGGATTTTAGGGTTCTATACTGGGAGATGGCATCCCATTACTTAAACAGAAACGTGGCTGGTTTTTCGGGGACGAGTTTGATATTGTAGGTGATACTCCAGGTGTCTTGGGCGGGATTATAATCGGTCTGCCAGAAATCATTGCCGTGTACGGCCTGATCAACGGGGATGGGCCCGCCGTTGACGATTCGATACAGGCGCAAGCCGACATTCGATTTCAATCCTTCAAACCGCATTGGGACCGCACCGATGCCACCTTTGATCGACACCGTGACTTCCGGTTTTTCCACCTGGATGACGAGAGGGTAGTTCTGGATCATTCGGCCACCTGTGACCTTGACTGCCAGGTCATTGCCTATGGCCTCTCGATAGGTTGTTTTCCATGACGTTGGATTCTCCGTGAGATGCGTTCGAAACGCCTGGTTTGGTCCGTAATAATCGTCGGCCACGCGCGGTAGCGTGATCAATTCCAGATCTAAATCAATCCGATCTCCTCTGCTAAGATCAGTGACACCTGCCGGCGGCAGGATTTCGATGTCGAGGTTGGCGGGGCCGGCACTGAACACTGGGGTGCTGATGGTTGGATGCGTAAGGGTCTTTCCGCTAATATGCGCTTGGAAATCCCTGATGATCAAGGCACGATAACCAGTGCCCCAGTTCCGGTCGGACGTTTGTACCGCCCCCGGCAGGGCCACCCACCAGGGAGCTGAACCGGTTAGTTTTACCTTGTCTAAAAAGAGCTGCTTCTTCTTGAGTGTTCCGGGGACATCCAGATTTTCGATGCATCCGTCACTGTTGCCGTAGGCTATCCGAGGAGTCGTATAGTGACTGGTTCTGCCCAGTTTAAACAGCCATATTCTTTGAGCGGACACATCACGGGTAAACTGGTAGCTCAGTGACTGGAAGGTACGACTGTAATCATCCGTACGCAGTGTTTGAATACGGGCCTTAAAATCGACTTCCTGGTTCTTACCGTAATATCCTTCGTGTTTCACATCAGTCAAACAGGGACCCTGTGAGAGATACGCGGTCTTTAGACTGTTTTGAAAATACTTTTCTTGTCTATCATCTCTTATATTTAACCAATCACCACCCCAGCCGGCATCAGTCCATCTCCACTTTTTACCATCGACTCCATTACGTGTCATGAGCATGCGTATGTCAGTAATTGCCACATCTACGAGACTCATGTCCATGTCAAAACAGATGGTCTCACCCCAGCAACCGATGGCCAACTGATCCCAGCGTCCGTGTCCCCCGTAACCAATCAGGCTTAACTGTGCATGGCTGGCAGAGGGCAAGGTACCATAGAAGCCGTAAACCACACGTAAGAGATAGGTGGTAGCCTCTTTAACCGGCAACATAGTATAGGCCATTAAATAACTGCCCATGGGTTTGTAGTGCCAGTTTTTACTCAACTGTATGGGGATACCTGTGGGTCGACCGTCTTCGTGGCACAGTATTGGACACAGGCCCGTAATATTGGCAGGCGGACGCATATCAAGCAGAAACGGAACCGGATCATTCGCATTTGAACCGTTTACGGTAATCTTAAATTCGTCATAGTGACGGATGTCCGTATATCCGGTTGGCCAGTTTCGTTTCAGACGGTTCACTGAAGCGACATAGCAGTGTTTGGTTCTCTCAAAATGAACCGGAAAACGCTGACCGTTTTCAGTAGTCACACTGATATTAGCCGAAGGAACCGGACTGGTAGCGGGAACACGGCAGGTCAATGAAATGCTCTTTTTCTCATCCTGTTGCCAGAATCCTTCGACCTTCTCTTCACGGCTCCATGTCCCTGTCTCACTTTTAAGGCCCAAGCGCAGGATGGCATGTTTACAGGGATGAACAGGAGAGATGCTCAAATTGAATGTCAGGCTGGCAGGCCAGGCAACCACATCCAGATCGGCATCACAGCTAAGTTGTTCGCCCGCAGCGTTTCGCAAGTCGAGTTCGAGAAAGTCATAATGCTGTACATAACGCCCCGATTCCCACATACGCACATCCTGAAGATGCTTAACGCCTTTCTCTTTACCTGCTTTGCA